>NZ_JBBCIR010000066.1:0-92707 GCF_037189885.1 Paludisphaera sp. | reverse complement strand
CCAAGCTGGCATCCGCGGCGCCCCCCCCACCCTGGGTCACGACCCAGCCTACGATATCATGGAACCGACGGCTCCCAGTCGCGCCGGCACGTGCCCGCCGCCCGTGGCACTCCCCCGGCTCGGAGGCGATGGCTCCGCGCGAGTCATTCGAAAATGACGAACGAAGCCAAGTGTAATTCTCCGCAACCCCATTTCCATCAAGCCACTTACTCCAAACATGAGGAACAACGCCGACGACGAACGAAGCCAAAATATGGAAGGTTGCTCGCCGCTGCCATCGCCGGGAAAAGCGGGAGGAGGCGGAGGCCCCCTGTTAGCGTGGTGGCCGCTCGATGTGATAGCTTCCTGGGTGAAGGCGGGCCCGCCGGCCGTCGCCTCGCCGATCCGCCCCAAGCTCAGGAGCGACCCGCGATGAGCATCGTCGACGCGATCCAGAATCAGCTATCCGGCGACGCGCTCGCCGAGCTGGGAGCCGCGGTCGGCGTGTCGGAGGACGCGGCGCGCCGGGCGATCGGGGCGGCCGTGCCGGCGGTCCTGTCGTCCCTGTCGAACGCGACGCTCGACGGCGATCGGCTGAACAAGCTGATGGACGCCCTCCGCGACTTCGAGGGGACCGCCCCCGCGGAAGACATCGGCGGGGCGAAGGCCGACGTGCTCGGCTCGATCCTCGGCCCGAACTTGCCGACGCTCATCGAACTGCTCGCCAGGTTCACCGGGCTTTCCGCCTCGGCGATCGGGGGACTCCTGGAGCGCCTGGGGCCTGTCATCCTGGCGGCGATCGCGGCGAGGTTGCGAGGGACGGGGGGCCTGACTCCCGCCAACCTCACCAGCTTCTTCACGGCCGAGAAGGGGGAGTTTACCAGGTCGCTCCCCGGCGGCCTTTCGCTGGCCGACCTCCCCTCCATACCCGGCGTCCCGACCGCGGCGCCCGCCCCCAGGCCCGCGCCCTCGGATCCCCCGAGTTGGCTCGCCCCCGCGCTGATTGCGGGGCTCCTGGCCCTTGCCGCCTTCTACTATATAAAGCTCCCTCCCGAGCGCCCCGCGCCCCCTCCGAAGCCGGCCGACGCCTCGGAGCACGACGACGCCCCCATCCCGCCGGCCCCGACCGGCGAGGCCCCGGTCGCCACGCCGGCCCAGATCGGCGACTGACCGCCGCCGGGCGTTGTGGTAGGATGAACACCATGCACGACAAGTACAAGAAACGATTCCGCGCGGCCGCGGCCGACGACCGCCTGCGACGGCAGATCGCCCGCGAGGCCGCGCGTCGGCTGATCGACTCCTTCGAGGTCCCGCGCGACGATCCCGCCCCGCTCGACCGCCTGCAAGCCGCGTCCGAGCAGGACTATTACGCCGCCAAGCGGAAGGCCGCGGCGGTCCTGGGCCACCGGATCCGCCCCGGCGACCTTCCCTCCGACGACGAGGTCCGCGACCAGTTCGTCGCCCTCCAGAAGGAACGGGCCGCGACGGAGGACGACGAGGGCGAGGGCGAGGAGGAGTCGCCGCCGGAGCCCGAGGGGGACCTGCCCGTCCCCGCGCTGTCGGAGACGATCGACCGCTTCGCCGTCTACCGCCTGCGATTGGCCCCGCTGGAAGGGGTCAAGCAAGACCCCGCGACCCACCCCGAGGGGGACGCCCTGTACCACAGCCTCCAGGTGTTCCACCTCGCCCGCGAGGCCCGCCCCTACCACGAGGAATTCCTCCTGGCCGCCCTGCTCCACGACGTCGGCAAGGCGATGGGGACCAGGGACCACGCCGCCGCGGCCGTCGACTCCCTCCGCGGCGCGGTCACCGACCGCACGCTCTGGCTCATCGCCCGCCACATGGACCTGCACCCCAACGTCCACAAGAAGCTCGGGGCCAAGCAGCGCCGGGAGATCGAGGAGTCCGAATACGCCGACGACCTCAGGCTCCTGCGCGAATGCGACGACGCCGGGCGGGTCCCCGGCGCCGTCGTCGAGTCGATGGAACAGGCCCTGGATTACATCAAGGGCCTGGAAGGCGAGGAGTACCTGGAGGATTGACGGCGGGGCGGTCAGTCTTCCTCCTCGATGACCTCGCCGGCCGAGGGCGTCAGCATCCGGCGCAGGGTCGTGGGCTTCCGCGTGTCCGGGAGGAAATGGGCCGCGCCGTCGAACATCACCGCGTTGGCCCCGCCGACGTGACGCCCGAGCAGCGACTTCGGATCGACCTGCTCGCCCACCTCCAGGTCCCCCGGGCGGGTCCATTCGACGGCCTGGTCGGCGGGCGTCTCCAGGACCATGATCGTGGCCGAAGTTCCGTCCGTCACCTGATGGAGCGGCAGCCCCCGCGCGGGGTCCACGCCGATCGCCGCTCCGACGGGCCGCTTGTAGGTCGTCGTCCCCGGGGCGAGCGTCCCGCCGAGCGTCGAGGGGCAGGCGTAGTACTTCGGCATCCGGGGTATGAGCGCCTTGTTGTGGGGCGAATCCCAGGGCTCGTCCGGGCGGAACTCCTTATAAAGGTCTTCCGCGTCCAGGAACGGCAGGATCAGCACCCGCCAGCTCAGCAGCGGCTTGCCGTCGGCGTCGGTTGAGTAGGCCGGCGGGAAGCTGTTATGCTGGGAGTGGTAGTTGTGCATCGCGAGCGCGATGTGCATGAGGTTCCGGCGGCACTCCTGGCGGCCGGCGTCCTCCTCGACGGGGCCGACCACCGCCCGGGCGAGCTGGCCGGCGGCCTGGGCCGAAAGCTCCAGCACGACCCGATCCCCCTCGACGCGGGGCGTCAGCGAATCGACCAGCCCCCCGATCCCGGGCACGAACTCCGCGATTCCCGACGCGCCCCGCAAGTGCTCGACCCCCTTCCGGCCCGCCGCCAGGAGCTTCGCGGCTTCGTCCGCGCCGGCGGCCCGCGCCAGCAGGCGGACCGGCGCGGCCGTGCCGGGGTTGTACGAGAGCGAGGCCCAGCGCAGCCCGCGCGAGACCAGCTTCGCCGGGCCGCCCCCGAGTTGTTCGGGGAGGGTGACGACCTGCTCGTCGATCGCCCGGCGAAGGTCCTCGGGCGCCGCGAAGGCCAGCGCGATCGGGGCCTCCCCGGCCGAGTCGAACGCCGCGGCGAAGTCGGGCCGAGGCGCGGGGGTCGTCGCCTTCGCCCGTTCCAGCGCCGCGTCGTCCCCCGCGAGGACCGCCCCCCGGATCGACGCGCAGGTCGTCCAGGCCGCCGGCCCCCCCCGTTCATCCCCGGCGCACAGCAGCTCGCCGATGGCCTTGGCGTCGGCCCCCTCCTCCAGCGGCACCAGCCCGAAGGGGGAGGAGCGTGGCAGCGGCGGCAACTCGTCCAGCGTGACGACCACGTACAGCTCGCGGGCCCCGGCCTTCCGGAGCGCGTCGAGCCAGGGCCGGTACGCGGCGGCCAGAGGCTCGGCCTCGCCGAGCGAGCCGGGCTCGGCGATCGCGTCGAGCCGTATCCGGGCCAGCATCGCGGTGCGGTCGTCGACGAACGTCGCGACCACGTCCTTCGTGTCCGCCGAGGCCGCGGCGCAGGCCGTCAGCCCCCATGTTAGCAGCAAGGCCGAGAGCGTCTTCATGGTCTTCGATCCCCCGTCTGGTCGTCGTGATTCGGAAAGGCGGGCACGCGAGGCGTCAACGTGCCCGGCGAAGTTCGTACCGGAGCGCGACCTCCGGGACTTGCTCCCAGCCCGCCGGTGCCGGGCCGGAGAGGACGGCATGGTCGCCCTCGACCTTGTAGTCGAACGGCCCACCCGTGATGGGGTCCGGCGGCGCGGGCGCGTCGGTCAGGTCGTCCAGCCGCGCCGGCAAGGCACCGTCGTGCTCGGCGGCGTACAGGCGGACGGCCTCCACGACCATCAGCGCCGCGATCCGGCGTTGCAGGCGTGTGCTCGCGAGCGAGACGTTACGCGCGGGCGTGACGACCCTGAAGACCGGGAGCCCCGGCGCGGGGTCCGAGAGGGTCGACTCGTCCTTGATCCAGCCCTCGGCCGTGAGCCCGAATGGGAGGTAAGCCCACTTCGCCGAGTCGTCGTGCCGGATCCTATACGTCCGGTAAGAGTCCACCGCGACGACCTGAACCATGGGCATCGCCTCGATCCGCTCGGGCGGGAGGCCGGCGTCGTGGAGGGCCTGCTTGGATCGGCGGTAATCCTTGGCGATCGCCAGGAGTTGGGCGGCGCGGGCGATCGTGGGATGGGTCACCGGGCTGGGGACCCCGGGATGATCGCCCGTGAGCGCGTGCAGCCTGCGGGCGATCTCGTCGCCCCGCTCGCGGGCGACCTCAAGCGACCAGGCGTCGCCGTCGAGATCCCCGAGGTAAGGAAACTCCTGATCCATCAACGCGGTCTCGGCCTCCGTGGCCGCGCCTAGATCGAACAGGGGGCGGGGGACGGCGGCCAGCGCCCAGTAGAGGTTGGGGCAGCCCGGCTGCTCGATCAGGGCCTCCGCGGCGTCCAGTACGTGGTTGGCGCAAGCGATGCCGACCAGCGACTGGATATACGCCCCGCCCCGGCCGACGTCTCGCGCCGCGGCCAGCCCGGTCTTCAGTCCCCGCAGGGCCTGGTCGATCCTCCCTTCCTCGGCGTCGAGCCGGGCGTTCAGGGCCACCCAGCGGGCCAGCCAGCGCATCTCCTGGATGTCCGGGAGGAGGAGGTCGAATCCCTCGTCCCGATGCCGAAACCCCCAGTCGCAGGTCTCGCGCAGGCTCCCGAGCCGTGCCTCCTCGAGGGCCCTGCGGCGGTTGCCCAGCAGCTTCCGGAGTTCCTCCCTGGGGAACTTGTCGGCGGGTAGTCGGAGCCAGGCCGCCGTCGTGGCGTCCGAAGACTCCGCCCCCTCGGCGGCGCCGGCCTTCCTCGCCTCGGCCTCCTCGCGGTGGCGGACCTGGAGCAGCGACTCGATCGCCCGATGGTAAAAGACGGCGGCGTCGCCGGGGATTTGCTCGGCCCGCGACGGCAGCAGCCGGAGGCTCAGCGCGGGGGTCGGCGGCTTGGCGGGGCGGATCACGATGGTCCGCCCGGATGGCGGCGGCTCCTCCGCGCGGGCCGTGACGGCCAGGGCGGCGAGGCACAAGAAAGCGACGCGTCTCATAGCGGGCCTCCGGGGATCGAACGCGGGTCGCCGACGCGACCTCGCAGCGGGGTCAAGGTGTCATCCGGGTCGTCGACCAGCGGGCCTATATAGACCGCGGACAGCAGCGGCGGCTCGGTCTCGGCGAGCGCCGCCGGATCGGTCCGGGCGGTCAGCCACCGGGGTCGGGAGGGGGAAACGTCACCAGGGCGCGAAGCCGGGACGGGCTCGCGACGGGTCAGGACCACGACCGGCTCGGGTACCGGCGTCGGGGCCGGAGCTGGGACGGCGACAACTCGCGCGACGACGCGCTCCGTCGGCCGCCGGCCGAGCATGACGGCCTGCCCGATCGTCGCCAGAGTTAGCCCGGCGGCGACGGCCGGCCAGCGCCAGCCGGGTCGTGCCTCGCGGAGACCGGCGCGACGGCCGGCCTCGTACATCAGGCGGTCGCGGTCGACGCCCCGGCTCGGCGCGAGGCCGGACAGGGATCGCTCGAACGCGGTCAGCTCGTCTCGCGGGTCGGACATGACGCCCCCATTCGTTCCCTCAAGGTTTGCAGGCCCCGCGCGTAGAGTCGGTGGGCCGTGCTGGATGAGACGCCGATCGCGCGGCCGACCCGCTCGAAGGTAAGCCCGCCCCAGAGGTGGGCGACGATGACCTCGCGCTCCTCGACCGGCAGCGACCGCAGCGCCGCCTCGGCCTCGGCGGGTTCGGGGCCGTCGATCGGCGCGGGGTCGAACCAGCCGGGCGACGCGGCGGCGGCGCGGGCTTCGTGCCTGCGGCGGCGGCCGGCGGCGCGCGACGCGTCCAGGGCCAGGTTGCGGGCGACGCGGTACAGCCACGCTCCGGGGTCGTCCGGCTCGCGGTCCAGGTCCGCCAGCCGGAGGAACGCCTCCTGCACCACGTCCTCGGGCGCGTCGCAGAGCTGGCGCGCGAAGAGGGTCAGGGGGGCCTCGTGGCGGTCGAGAAGTCGTCCGATCGCGTCCGGGTCCATCGCGGCCTCGCGTCGTCCTCGTCGTGTCTCCGCGTATAAGACGATTGTCGGACGGCGCCGTCCCAGAAAACAGGAGGGGGCGGGGTCGGGTTGTCGCGGGCGCGGGGGCGGCTAGAATGAGACTCCAAGTGAGGAGGGCGACAACCGGACGGGGAGCCTGGACGTGCGCGTCGGATACTTCGATTGCTTCAGCGGCGTCTCGGGCGACATGACGCTCGGCGCGCTGGTCGACGCGGGCGTGGACGGCCGGGCCATCATCGAGGCCGTCGGCGGCCTGGGCCTCCCGGGCGAGCTGTCCTTCGAGACCGTCCGTCGCGGCGGCTTCCGCGCCACCCACGCCCGGGTGAAGACCGAGGAGGAGCATGCCCACCGCCACTGGCGGAACATCGAGGCGCTCATCGACAAGTCGGCCCTGACCGCCTCCCAGAAGGACCTATCGAGGCAGATCTTCCTGAAGCTGGGGGAGGCCGAGGCCCGCGTCCACGGGATTCCCCTGGAGCGGATCCACTTCCACGAGGTCGGCGCGGTCGACTCGATCATCGACATCGTGGGCTCGGCCGTCGGCCTGGACCTGCTGGGCGTCGACCGCTTCGAGTGCTCCGCCGTCCCCCCCGGCCGGGGCTTCGTCCGGGCCGAGCACGGCCGGATGCCCCTCCCCGCGCCCGCCACCGCCGAGATCCTCAAGGGGGTCCCGCTGGCCGAGTCGCACGTCGAGATGGAGATGACCACCCCCACCGGCGCGGCGATCGTGACGACCGTCGCCGAGCGGTTCGGCCCGCTGCCGGCGATGACGGTGGAGTCCATCGGCCTCGGCGCGGGCACCCGCGAGGTCCCCGGCCAGGCCAATGTGCTGCGGCTCTTCGTCGGCGTCCTCGCCTGCTCGGCCGGGGCCGATCGCGTCTTCATGCTGGAGACGAACCTGGACGACATCCCCGGCGAGGTCGTCGGCTACACGACGGTCAAGCTGCTAGAGGCCGGCGCGCTCGACGTCTTCACCACGCCCATCCAGATGAAGAAGAACCGCCCCGGCGTGATGATCAGCGTGCTCTGCGACGAGGCCCGCATCCCCGCGATGGAAGACATCCTCTTCCGCGAGACCACCACCCTCGGCGTGCGGCGGTTCCCCGTCAGCCGCCACAAGCTCAACCGGAAGGCGGTCGACGTGGAGACCGAGTTCGGCGCGATCCGCGGCAAGCTCGGCTGGCTCGAGAACCGGCCGCCGACCTTCAGCCCGGAATACGACGACTGCGCGCGGGTCGCCGCCGAGCGCGACGTGCCGCTCCGCGAGGTCTTCGACGCCGCGCACGCCGCCTACGCCCGCGCGTCGGCCGACCACCCTACCCGCGACCACTGACCCGGGGAACGACGGCCCATGCCCTTCCCCACCATCTGGCTGGTCGTCGCCGCGAGCCTCCTCGCCACGTCCCTCCTCGCGGCGACGGGCGTGCTAGTCCTGGCGCGCCGGCTCGCCGCGATGGCGAGGTCCGGCGAGTCGGTCGAGCAACGCCTCGCCCAGCTTTCCTTCGAAGTCCGACGGCTGGAACGGCTCGTGGCCGAGGCGGGCCGTCGCGGCGGCGCCAGCTCGCCGGCCCGCGCGTCGGCGCCGATCGCCTCGCTGATCTCGGTCCCCGACCTCGCCCGCGACGGCGAGCCGGCCGACGCGCCCGGCCTGGCCGAGAAGCACGGCGAGGTCTGGACGCTCGTCGAGGCCGGGCGGTCGCCCCGCGAGATCGCCGACGAGACCGGCCGACCGATCGGCGAGGTCGAATTGATCGCCGGCCTCTACCGCCAGCGCCTCGCCGCCCACCCCCAGGGACGCCATGCCGACGCCTGACCCTGCCCCCCTCCCGTCCACCTCGTCCCACTGGATGGAACGGGCCCGATCCTGGGTGCTGAACGTCCTAGTGCTGGACGGCCTGTCCATCCTGGCGACCGCCCTGATCCTCCGGCGCTGGGGGGGGACGATCGAGGCCCACGCCGACCCCGAGACGCTCAAGAAGTTGTTCCTCGCCGCGCTCTTCGTCTGCTTCATCGTCGCCCGAGTCGCCCTGCGGACCCCCTCGATCCGCGCGAAGGAGGCGGACCCGGAGACTCGCGGCCGGGCCTACGTCCGGTCCCGGGTCGCGACGGCCGCTTTCGGCTGGCTGGCCTTGCCGCTAGGGCTGGGCTACGGGCTGACGGTCGACCCGAGCCTGACCGGCCTCGCCCCATTCTGGGTCGCGGCCCTCCTCCTGGGGGTTACCGCGCTGCCGCGAGAGTCCGACGTCGCGGAGTTCGACGGGATCGCGACGGGGACCGACGCATGACGACGGCCGAATCCACGTTCCTCCAGATCTACGCGGCGATCATCCTCATCTGGCCGATCCGTTGGATCGTCCTGAAATTCGTGCTGGGCAAGGACAGGCCGCTGACGCCGGAGTCCCCCCGGCTGGCGGTCGCCGACCCTCCGCTGGTCTCGGCGATCATCCCCGCGAAGGACGAGGAGGCGACGCTCGACGAGTGCCTCGCCGCGACCCGAGCGCAGGACTACCCGAACCTGGAAATCCTGGTCGTCGACGACCGCAGCCTGGATCGGACCGCGGAGATCGCCCGGCGGCACGCGGCCGAGGACCCTCGCGTGCGGGTCGTCCAGAACGACCGCCTCCCTCCCGGCTGGACCGGCAAGACCTACGTACTGCACCGCCATTCCGGGCTGGCGCGGGGCGAATGGCTCTGGTTCCTCGACGCCGACGTCGCGCCCGGCCCGGCGTTCCTGCCGGTCATGCTGGAATACGCCCGCGAGAACAACGCGGAATTGGCGAGCGTCCTGCCGGAGTTGCGCTGCGAGACCTTCTGGGAGCAGGTCGTCCAGCCGCTGGCGGGGGTCGTCCTGATGCAGTCGTTCCGCCCGAACCAGGTCAACGACGATGCCCACCCCCGCGCGTTCGCCAACGGCCAGTCGATCCTGGTCACGCGCAAGGCCTACGACGCCGTCGGCGGCCATCGCTCGGTGCGCGACCGCTTCGTGGAGGACATCGGCCTGGCCCAGAAGGTGAAGGGCCAGGGCATGCCGATCCGCCTGGGGGTGACGCGCGGGCTGATCTCCTGCCGGATGTATGCCTCGCTCGGCCAGCTCGTCCGGGGCTGGAGCCGGATTCTGTTCGACGCCCTCGACCGCAAGCCGTGGCGGCTGATTTTGAAGCTGCTGGACCCGATCATCTTCTCCCAGAGCGGCCACGTCGTCCTGGTCGTCGCCCTGGCGATGCTGGCGACCGGCCGCGGCGGCCCGTTCGCGTGGTGGCTCCTGGGGATGTCGCTGGTCCACCACGCCTTGATGTACGCGGTCTTCCGCCTGGTCTACGACGTCTCCGTGCCGCGGTCGAAGTACGTCGCGACGTTCCCATTGGGGAACCTGGTGACGGATTGGATCCTGATCCGAGCGATCTGGATGTGCTTCACCGGCAAGGTCGCCTGGCGCGGCACCAGCTACGACGCCGCCATCTCCCGCACCGCCGACGACGAGGCCGACGAGCGAACGACGGCGGCGGACACGGCGTAGCATGGGTACGCGGCCCCCGCCCATTCGGACGGGTCGACCCGAGCGATACCGCCAGCGGGTTCCAAGCCGGCCGAGCGGACCTACGAAGCTCCGATGCCTCCCCGCTCTCCGTCCGCGCATCGGACCGCCGCGCGATCCGTGATGACCCGCGAGGGGGAAGGACCGCCCGCCATCGAGGGATCCTGGGCGGGGGGCGACGTCCGGCTTTCGCCATCGGTCCGAAATTCCGCCCGTGGCGAAGCTTCAACCACGCGCGTACGATAGAATCAGGAGACGGCACAACCATTGGTCGGCGACCCTTGGCGGCCAACCCATCTGGTGACGCGCATGTCCACGACCCGTCGATTCGTCGCGTTCGCGCTCGTGTGCCTCGCGCCCCTGACGGCCGCGGCCCAGGCCCAACCCGCCGCCCCGGCGGGGGTGGGACAGGAGCAGGCCGTCATGGCCGCGGCCGACTATCTGCGCAGGATCGGGGGCGGCCGGCAGGTGGGCGAGACCGCCATGGTCGCGCTGGGGCTGCTGAAGGCGGAGGTCCCGGAGAGCGACCCCACCCTGGCCGGCTATCTCGATCGGCTCCGCGCGAGGTTCGTCTCGGGGGGCTACAAGCCCGAGCGGACCAGCGGCACGGACGTCTACGAGGCCGCGGCCGTCGCGATGGCCCTGGCGAACACCGAGGCCGTCGGCCGCGGCGACCAGTTGCAGACCCTCGCCTCCTACATCATCCGCAAGCAGAAGCCCAACGGGTGCTGGGACTACGACTCGCGCCCCCACGGCGACACCTCCATCTCCCAGTACGCCATCCTCGGCCTCTGGGAGTGCGAGAACAACGGCGTGGAGATCCCCCCCGGCGTGTGGGACCGCGCCGCGCAGTGGTTCTTGTCGGTGCAAAGCTCGGCGGGGAGCTGGAACTACCACCGCGACGAGGGGGATCCCGAGACCATCTCGATGACCGCCGCCGGCGTCGGCAGCCTGCTGATCTGCCGCCGTCAGCTGGAGACCTACCGCCAGTTCCAGAAGGACGCCAACCCGTACCTGGTCCCCGTCGAGGGCGCCGGCCCCAAACTCGACTTCAAGCCGGCGACGTCCAACGCGAAGATCGACGAGGCCGTCGCGCGGGGGATGAACTGGATCGCCGCCCGGTTCGACACCAACGACGTCCCCACCTTCGGCAAGTCGATCTACTACGGCCTGTACGGCATCGAGCGCATCGGCGCCCTGATCGACCGCCAGGCCATCGGCCGGGTCGACTGGTTCGAGCGCGGCGCGGCCTTCATCCGTTCGAGCCAGCGGGGCGACGGCGCGTGGTCCGCCCTGTACGGCGACGACGTCAACACCGTGTGGGCGACGCTCTTCCTGACGCGGTCGACCCGCAAGTCGATCCAGAAATACGAGTACAAGAAGCTCGGCCCCGGGACGCTCCTGGGGGGCCGTTACCTCCCCGGCGACCTGACGACCATGACCGTCGCCGGCGGCCGGATCATCAGCCGGCCGATGAACGGCGCGGTCGAGGGGATGCTGGACGTCCTGGAGGATCCCAGGGTCGCGAACGCCGATTCGGCCCTCGCCGGCGTGATGGATCGATACCGGAAGGAAGGCCCGTCGGCTCTCCGGCCGCACAAGGACCGCTTCCGCCGCATGCTCCAGGCCCGCGACCCCGGCGTGCGCGAGGTCGCCGCCTGGGCGCTCGGCCGCACCACCGACCTGGACGTCGTGCCCGACCTCGCCCGGACGCTGGAGGACGCCGACGACCGCGTCGTCGCCTGCGCGTGGCAGGCCTTGCTGCTCATATCGCGCAAGATCGACGGCCCCGGCCCCGGGCCGGGCGCCACGCCGGAGGAGAAGCGGGCCGCGACCGGGCAATGGCTGCGTTGGTACGACGCGGTCCGTCCGCTGGACGCCTCCTCGCCCGCCGCCGCCGGAGGGCCCACGCCGTGAGCGCGACCGCGACCGCCGCGCCCCCCGACCCGGCGAAGGCCCGCGACGCGGCCCGGTCGGAGCCCCGCGTCCTGGGCGAATCGAAGCTCGACCGGGTCACGTCGCTCTTGATGGCCGTGATCCTGGGCGCGATGCTGGTCGTCGGCTGGCTCGCGCTGGTCTTCGTCACGAATCAGGAGTTCGCCGGCCGGGTGACGCCGCCGCTGCGGATCGTCGAGGTCTTCGGCGGGGGGGGCGGCTCGCCCGACGGCACTCCCGGCTCCACCGAGCAGGTCGACATCCCCGGCGCCGACGCCGCGGCGATGGCGTCCAACAACGAGGAGACCCCCGGCGAGTTCGAACAGCCCTCCGTCCAGACCACTCCCGGCGCGATGCTCGACGCGGCGCTCGAGGCCGGCAAGTCGGTGGCCGAGGTCGACATCGGGCCGGCCATGCCCAGCGGGGGCGCCGTGGCGAGCGGCCGTCGCGCGTCGAAGATCGGGACCGGCGGGCCGGGCCTGGGCTTCGGCCCCGGCGACGGCGGCGTCAGCCGAGAGAATCGCTGGAGCATCATCTACCCCGAGGGTCAGAGCCCCGACGAGTACGCGCGGGAGCTGGACTTCTTCAAGGTCGAGCTGGCCGTGGTCGGCGGCAAGGACCAGCTCATCTACGCCTCCAACTTCTCCAGCCCCACGCCGACCCGCCGCAACGGCGGCAGCGGCGGGGAGTCGCGGCTGTACTTCATCTGGGAGGGCCGCGCCCGCAAGGCGTCGGACCTCGCCCTGCTCCAGAAGGCGGGCATCGACGCCGGCGAGGGGACCGTCTTCCAGTTCTACCCCGCCGAGGTCGAGCAGCGCCTCGCCGAGCTGGAGCAACGCTACCGGGGCCGGTCGCCGGCCGAGATCCGCGTCACCCGGTTCGCCGTCGTCCCGAGGGGGAACGGCTACGACTTCAAGGTCGTCGCCCAGGAGACGCTCCGTTGACCAACCCACGATCCCTCGCGCGGAGCCGACGGACGCCCCATGGCCACGCTTGAGATCCATGACGCCGATGGCCGCGCCCGCTTCGTCGAGCTGGCCCGGGACCACCCCGTCCTGCTCGGGTCGAGCCCGGCGTGCGACGTCGTCCTGTCGGGCGAGGGGGTCCTGCCCGTCCACGGCCGAATCCGGTGGAAGGGCCGTCGCTTCAAGATCGACGCCTCCCCGGACGCCGAATACCTGGAGATCAACGGCCGCAAGATCGTCTCCGCCAGCCTCCACCAGGGGGACGAGATCCGCGTCGGCCCGTGCCGCGTCTTCGCGCTGAGGCTCGACGACGCCCCGGCCGACGCCCCCCCCGCCGCCGCCCCCCGGAAGAAGAAACGCCCGCGAGTCCTCGAGGACGAAGGGCCGACGAAGGTGCTCCAGGGGGCCGCGTCGTCGGTCGAGGCGCCGACCCTCAACCTGTCCAGGCCGCCCCGGGCCCCGGCCCCCGCGGCCCCCCCCTCGGTCTTCGAGCGCGACGACCTCCTCGTGGAACTCGGCCTGACGGGCCGCGAGCCCGAGCCCCTGGCCGGCCCGTCGGCGCGGACGAGCACCAGGGCGAAAGAGCCCGGCGCGGTCGCCCGGCTGCTCGCGCGCTGGCGGAAGGCGCGCGAGGCCGAGGACGCGCCGGGGCGCGAGCCGGTCGCGTCGTCCCCCACGGTGATCGCGCTGGCGCTGCTGCTGGCGGGGCTGGTGGCGATGGGCTTCTGGCTGGCGACGATCATCGCCAGCACGGTCGCCACCCGCTCCTACAACCACGCCGTCAACCTGCTGGAGGACGGCGACAACGCCACCGCCATCCGCGAGTTCGACTCCTTCCTCGAGAAGAACCCCGACGACCGCCGCGCCGGCAAGGCCAGAACGCTGCGCGCGCTGGCGAACGTCCGGCAGTACATCGCCATCTCCGGGGAGACGTGGTCGCGGGCGCTGGAGGCCGCGCGCGAGATGGTCGAGCAGACCGGCGACCTGCCGGAGTTCCGCGATGAGAAGACCGAACTGGGCGAGCTGGTCATCCGAATCGGCGAGGGTCTGGCCGAGCGCGCGAGGCGGCGGGTCGACCCCGAGGCGCTGGCCGAGGCGGAATCGGCCGTGCCGCTCCACGCTACGATCGTCGGCGAGCCGGCCCCCGCGTTCCTCACCAAGTCACGCCTCCCCGACCTGCTGAACGAGGCCCGCGCCGCGATCCGCAAGGCGGACGCCCGCAAGGCGACGCTCGCCGCGATGGAGGAGGCGTTGGCCGCGGGCTCGGCCTCCGCGGTCTACAAGGCTCGCGACGCCCTCGTCCGGACTTATGGCGACCTGTCGAGGGACGCCGAGGTCGTCGCCCGCATGGTCCGGGCCAACGACCTGATGCGGGCGGCCGCGAAGGTCGACCCGTCGCGACGCCCCGCCGAGACGGGCGAGCCCTCCGAGCCGCTAGGCCCGCCGACGACGCTGGTCTTCCGCTCGCGCGACGACGCCCCCCCCGCCCCCGGCGCGGCGGGGCTGGCGTTCGCCGCGGTCGACGGCTCGGCCTACGCCCTGGACGGCGAGACCGGCGCGCCGCTGTGGCGGGCGAGCGTCGGCCTGAACGCGCCGTTCGCGCCCCTCCCCGTCCCGGGCGATCCCAGCGTCCTGCTGGTGGACGGGCGACGCGACGAACTGGCCCGTCGCGACGCCCGCGGCGGGCGGCTGATCTGGCGGCAGTCGCTCGGCGAGCCCGTCGACGGCCCGCCGCTCGTCGTGGGCGACCGCCTCTATCAGACGCTGCCCTCGGGCAAGGTCCTGACGATCGCGCTGGCCGACGGCGAGGTCCTGGGCTCCGTCGACCTGGCGTTCCCGCTTTCGCGGTCGCCGGTCGGTGACGAGTCCGGGCGATTCCTCTATGTCATGGGGCGCAAGGACTGCCTGTTCACGCTATCCCGCGACCCGCTGTCCTGCGTGGACGTGCAATACCTCGGCCACGCCGAAGGCGCCATCCCCTGCCCCCCCGCGCGGCTGGGGCGGTTCCTGGTCGTCGTCGAGAACGACAAGATCGCCGACGGCCGCTGGCTCGTCCTCGTGCTGGAGGAAGAGGGGGCGAAGCCCCGCGCCGCGCAGTCCATCGACGTCGCCGGCTGGACGTGGGACGTGCCCCCGACCTCGTCGTCGTCAATCTGGTCGATCGGCGACCGGGGCGGCATGCGGGTGTTCGCGGCGGGCGACTACGGGAGCGCGAACCCGCTGCGGCCCCTGGCCGTGCTCGCGCCCGACGCCGACGCGTCCGGCCCCGCCTTCGGCCTCGCGCCGACGGAGCGTCAGATCTGGATCGCGGGGGGACGATCGGCCCGATACGACCTGGACGCCGAGGCCGGCAGCCTGGCCACCCGCTTCCAGCTCGGGCCGATCGGCGTCGCCGCCGGGCCGGTCCAGCTCGTCGGGCGTCGGGTGGTCCTGTCGAACCGCTTCGAGGGGGGTGGCGTCGCGCTGCGGGGGATCGACCAGGTTACCGGCCGCGTGGGATGGACGACGGTGCTCGGCGCGGCCTGGCCCTCGCCGCCGATCCCCTCGGCCGACGGCGAATCGCTCGTCACGGTCGATCGCGCCGGCCGCCGGATCCGGTTGGATCGATCCACGCTGGAACACGGCGGCTTCGTTTCGGCCCTGCTCGCGCGCCCCGGCGACCCGAACGCCCCGGACGGGCGGCTCCGCTCGGTGGTCCGCGAGGGGGAGGAACTGGCGCTCATCGTCCCGGCGCGCGGGGGGCGCGAGATCTGGGCCGAGGCCCCCTCGGCGCCCGGCGGCTGGGCCCGGACCGACCTCCCCTCGGCGATCGCCGCCCCGCCGCTCCCCTGGGCCGGCGGCCTCCTGGTCCCCGGCGAGGACGGCCGCGCTTACCTCGTCGACCCGACGACGGGCAGGGCAGACGCCGAGCCGTTCGTCCCCGAGTTCGACCGCGACCGGGTCGGCTCGTGGCTCGCCCCCCAACCCCTCGACGCCGATTCGGTCGTGCTGGCCGACGACACCGGCCGCGTGCGTCGGCTGGCGCTCAAGGCCGACCCCGCGCGTCGAATCGCGGTCGAGGCCGAGACGGCGCTCGACCAGCCGATCGTGGCCGACCCCGCGTGCGCGGAGTCGGCCGTGGTGGTCGTCACCGCCGACGGCGTCGTCCGGGCGCTATCGGCCCGCGACCTGGGCGCCGTGGGCTCGTGGAAGCTCGACGCCCCGCCGCTCGGCGCCCCGCGACCCGTCGCCGGCCGCGTGGTCGTCCTGGATTCGGCGGGGGGCGTGATGCTGCTGGAGCGAGACGGCCGCCTCGCCTGGACGACGAAGCTCGCCTCCCCGGCCGTCGGCCCCCCCCTGATTCGCGGCGACATGCTCTGGATCCCGACCCGCGACGGCCGCGCGCGGGGGCTCGCGCTGGCCGACGGCCGCGAGGCCGCCGCGCCCGACCTCGGCGTGGAGCCGGCCGGCGGGCTGATCGCCGTGGGGGGGGACGTGTTCGTCCCCACCGGCCGCGGCGTGCTCCAACCGCTGAGAATCGACCCCGCGACGGAGGCCCAGCCGTGACGATCCTCGCATCCCGTCGCGCCCTCGCCGCGGCCTCCACCCTGATCTCGCTCCTCGTCGCCGCCGCGACCGCCCCCGGCCAGGACGCCGCGCGAGCCCAGGCGATCGTGACGCCCGACGACCCGCTCGCATCGTTCCCGTTCGACCGGATCACCCTGCCGGACGACACCGTGCTCCTCGTCGAGCCCGTGAGTCCGCGTCCCCTGCCGCCGACGGAGCCACCGAAGACGAAAGGGGCCGCACGCGCGCCGGAGACAAGGTTCCCGCGAGGGGGCAACGTCGGACTCCCCGGCGAGCCCAGCAAGGTCGAGCCCTACAATCCCGCGGAAAAGAAGGAGGAAGGCCCGGAGGAGGTCATCACCGTCCACCTGGCCAGCGAGGCCGCCACCGGCCGGGGGGATGTCCGCGACTTCAAGCTGAGGCGCTCGCACATCAAGAAGATCGAATACTTCGAGGACATTCTCCTCGAAGAGGGCGAACGCCACGCCCAGGCCCGCGACTTCACCCGCGCCTTCGAACACTACCTGCGCGTGCGCCAGCGCGACCCGAACTGGCCTGGCCTGACCGATCGCGTCCACGCGCTGCTGTTCGCCGAGGGGAGGCAGGCGCTCTCCGACGGCGACGTCTCGCGAGGGCTCCGGCTGCTTCGCGAGCTGCACGCGCGGCAGGCGGATTATCCCGGGCTCGTCGATCAGATCGCCGCCGCCTACGCCGGCCGGATCGACCGCGCGATCGAGCTGGGGCTGTACCAGGAGGCACGCCGGAACCTCCGCGAGTTGGAGGATATTTCCGCCGACGTCCGCCAGGCCCGAGAGCTGCGCGAGAAGCTCCAGGGGCTTGCGAAGGCCCGCGCCGGCCTGGTCGGCTCCGGTTCGAACGCCGAGCGGCTGGACGCCCTGGCCGAGGGCCTCCGGATCTGGCCCGACCTCCCCGACCTCCGGGCCGAGTACGAGGAGACGTTCCGCGTCGAGCCCACTCTCGTGGCCGCCGTGACCGACGTGCCGTCGCCCCCCGGCCCCTGGATTCGATCGCCGGCCGACGCTCGCGTCGCCCGGCTGCTGTTCCGCCCGATCCTCCTCGACGACTCCGAGGAGGCCCGCAAGGGGGAGCGGCCCGGCCAACTCGCCGAGGGGATCGAGGCGACCGACCTGGGGCGTCGGCTTGTCGTCCGCGTCCGCGCCGGGATCCCCTGGTCGGACGGTTCGCGCGAGGTCTCCGCGCTCGACGTCGCCCGCTCGCTCGTCGACCGCTGCGACCCGCGCGACCCTTCGAAGTACCAGGCCCGCTGGGCCGACCTTCTCGACCGCGCCCGCCCCCTGGACGAGCGCCAGGTGGAGTTGCAGCTCAAGCGCCCCCTGCTCCGGGCGTCGTCCTGGCTCGACGCGCCCGTCGGCGCGGCGCACGCGGGGGCCGACGGCCGCGTCGTCCTGTCGGCGAAGGACCGGCCGCTGGTCGGCTCGGGCCCGTTCATTTGCCACGAGGCCACGCCCGACGCGATCGACCTCCGCGCGGTCGCCGACGCCTCGGGGGACGCGTCGACGGCCGGGGTGCGGAGGCTCCGCGAGGTCCGCCACGCCTCCCCCGCCGCGGCGATGGCCGCGTTCATCTGGGGGGACGCGGCGCTGATCGACCACGTCGCCCCTTATCAGGTGGCGGCGCTCGCCGCGGATCCGGACGTGCGGGTCGGCGTCTATGCACGCCCCGCCGTCCACGTCATCGCGCTCGACGGCCGCAACCCGCTGCTCGGGAACCGGACCCTGCGGCGGGCCATCTCCTACGCGATCGACCGCAAGGGGCTGCTGGAGGAGAGGATCCTCCGGGGCTCCTTGACCGAAGCCGAAATGCCGGCCGACGGCGTCTTCCCGCGCGGCGATTCGGTCGACGCCCCGGGCGTCAAGCCGCTGGAGCACAACCCCGTCCTGGCGGTGGCCCTCGCGTCGCTCGCCCGCGGCGAGATGGAACTGGAGGCCCTGAAGCTCCGGCTCGAATACCCGGCGATCGCCGAGGTGGAGGCCGTCATCCCCCGGCTCGTCGCGGCGTTCGCTCAGGCGCGGATCACCGTGGAGCCGGTCGCCGTGCCCCCCGCGAAGCTGGAGTCCGAACTGCGCGCCGGGCGCCGGTTCGACATGGCCTATCGCGTGTTGCGATGCGACGAGCCCACGCTCGACGCCGGGCCGATGATCTGCCCCGGCTACGACGCGCCGCCCTCGGCCAACGCCCTGGCCTCGTCGGCAAGCCCGCGCATCCTCCAGCTGCTACTTCGACTGGAACAGGCCGTCGACTGGCCCACCGCGCGGGGGCTGGCCGTGGAGATCGACCGCGAGCTGCGCGACGAACTCCCGGTGATCCCGCTCTGGCAGACCGTCGACCGCTACGCGTGGCGGTCGCGGCTCAAGGGCCCCGCCGAGACGACCGAACGGCTCTACGACGGCATCGAAACCTGGGAGATCGCCCCGTGGATCGCCAAAGACCCGTGGTCCCGCTGATCCTGTCGCTGGCGCTGGCGATGACGACGCTCGCGGCGCGGGGCGAGGAGCCCGCCACGGCGATCGAGAACCGCCCTTATCGGATCGCGCTGCACCTGGCGTCCGATCCCGCTGCGCGCCTCGGCGACCGGCTCCGAGACGATTTGATCGCCCGATGGTTGGAGATGACCCGCCGCTTCGTCGGCCCGGCATGGTCCGTCGACGTGGCCGCCACGCCCAGCCCGCTCGCCGGCGAGGCCCTCGCGCGCGCCCAGGCCGACGACGTCCAGGGCCTCGACCCGGCCGTCGACAAGGCGTGGTTCGTCTGGGCCACGGTCGACCCCGGCACGTCGCAACTTGTCCTCGAAGGTCGTGAGTACGACGCCGGCGCGCGCTGGCTCGGCCCCTTCCAGCGCCGCGAGGTCCTCTCCCCGCTCGACGCCCCCCGCGACCTGTTCCTGTTCACGCTCGACCTGTTCAGCCCCTCCGCGCTGATCGTGGGCCAGGAGGGGGGCCGCGCGCTGTTGAAGGTGCAAGGGTCCGCGATCCCCCCCGCCAGCGAGCTTGGCGCGGTCGCGACGAATGGGACGACGTTCATCCCGATCCGCCTGATCACGATGCGAGACGATTCGATCCGCATCACGCGCATCGCCTACACCTACCTCGTCGCCGAGTCGGTGGAGGGCTCGACGGCGCGCTGCGCCATCGTGAGCGCCTACCGCGACCCGCTCTCCCAGCGCATCGCGCGACCGAACACGCTGACGGCCCTGGGCATCAAGCCCGGCGACGGCGACCTGCGGCTCCGGTTCGTGGACCGGACCACGAAGGGGCCGGCCGCTGGCTACACGCTGACCGAACGCCCCGCCGCCGACGGCCCCGCGCGCGACGTCGGGATGACCGACCGCTCCGGCCGGATCGCGGTGGCCCCCGGCCCGACGCGCGGCGTCGTCAAGCTGCGACTCCTCGCCGGCGACTCCGAACCGCTGGCCGAGTTCCCCATCATGCCCGGCGAGAGCCAGGAGGAGCGCGAGATCGCCGTCGATCCGCTCCCGCTGGCGGCGAGGTATCAGGCCCGGCTCGACGCCCTTCGCGACTCGATCATCGATCAGGTCGCCCTGCGAGGCCGCCTCGAACGCCTGATGGAAGCCCGCGCCGACGGCGAGGACTGGCCGGCGCTCGAGGCCTTCCTGAAGGAGTACAACCTCCTCCCCTCCCCCGAGACCTTCGCCGACGCCCTCAAGAAGCTGAAGGACGAGGCCGTGAAGACCTCCTACGAGGCGACCAAGACCACCGTCCTGACCCGCCACCTCCAGGCCGAGTTCGACGAGATCCAGGGCCTCATCGACGGGTACCTCACGGACGACGCCGCCCGCGCCTTCGGCGAGCTGCTCTCGTCCCAGAAGACCAAGCAAGCCGAGGCCGCCGCCACCAAGCCCCGCGCCCCGGAGGCCCCGCGCCTTCCGCCCCCCGGCCAGGAGGAGGCCGCCATCAAGGCGAAGTCCCAACCCGCGCCGTAAGCGGAGCCCGAGAAGCCCGGCGCGCCTCGGGTCGCCGCCGCATCTTCCGGGCGGTCGGGCCGAATGCCGGGCCCGATCGCGAACCGACCGCGACCGGGGGGGCGGGCATCTCGTATAATGATCGAGAGGTCCAGGTTCGCACGCCCGCGCGGAGTCGTCTCGTGCTGCACATCGTGAAGTATCCCCATCCCGCCCTGCGTTTCGCCTCGCGCCCCGTGGAACGGATCGACGAGGATCTGAAGGCCGTCGTCCGAGAGATGTTCTCGCTGATGTACGAGTCCAGGGGAGTCGGGCTGGCGGCGAATCAGGTCGGCCTGCCGTTCCGCTTCTTCGTCCTGAACGTGACCGCCGATCCCGATCAGGCCGACCAGGAACTGGTCTTCATCAACCCGGAGATCGTCAAGCGTCACTCCTGGGAGGACGACGAGGAGGGCTGCCTCAGCCTCCCCGGGCTCTACTCCAAGGTGCGGCGGCCGAAGAAGGTGAAGGTGAGGGCGTATAACCTATCCGGCCAGGAGGTGGAGTTCGAGGCCGACGAGCTGTTCGGCCGGGCGATGCAGCACGAGATCGACCACCTGGACGGCAAGCTGTTCATCGACTACCTCGGCCCGCTGGCCCGGCACGGGATCAAGGGGAACCTGCGGACCTTCGAGTCCGAGTTCCGGGAGGCCCAGAAGGCCGGCGCCTATCCGGAGGACGCGGAGATCATCCGGCGGCTGAAGGAGATGCCCGCGCCGACGATCGCCGCCGTGTCCGGCCCCGCGCCGGCCGACGCCTGACCCGCCTCCACTGCCGTCGCCGTTACCGGGCCAGGAGATCCGCATGGACAAGCCCCTCTCGATCGTGATGCTGGGCACGGGAGACTTCGCCCTCCCTACCTTCATCGCGCTGCTGGACGCCGGTTTCCGTATGCCGGCGCTCGTCACCCAGCCCGACCGCCCCCAGGGGCGGAAGCAGGAACTGATCCCGAGCCTCATCAAGCAAGAAGCCCTGGCCCGAGGCGTGGCGGTCTTCCAGCCCGAGCGCGTCAACGCCCCGGAGGCGGTCGAGCACGTCCGCTCGCTGGCGCCCGACTTCCTGATCACGGCGGCCTACGGCCAGATCCTCTCGGCGGAATTGCTGGGCGTGCCGCGCGTCGGGGCGTTGAACCTGCACGGGTCGATCCTCCCGGCGTATCGGGGCGCCGCGCCGGTGGCCAGGGCGATCCAGAACGGCGAGGTCGAATCGGGAGTGACGGTCATCCACATGACCCCCCGGGTCGACGCCGGGGGGATGATCGCCTTCGCCCGCACTCCCATCGGCCCGGACGAGACCGCCGGGGCGTTGGAAGATCGGCTCGCCGCGCTGGGCGCTCCCCTGATCCTCGACGCGATTCGCCAGGTCGCGGAGGGTCGGGCGGAGATCCTGCCGCAAGACCCCGCGCTTGTCACCAAGGCCCCGAAGCTCCGCAAGGATGACGGCGTCATCGACTGGTCGCTCCCGGCGGGCAGGATTCACGACCTCGTCCGGGCCATGCAACCCTGGCCGATCGCCTCGACGATCTGGACCGCCCTCCCCTGGACGCCGAAGGGCTCGGTGAGGCTGATCGTCCACGCGACGACGGTCATGGACGGCTCGGGGGAGCCGGGGACGGTGCTCGCCGCGACCAGCGAGGGGATCGACGTGGCGGCCGGACGGGGTGCCGTCCGACTCTTGAAGGTGCAGACGCCCGGCAAGAAGCCGATGCCCGCCGCCGATTTCGTCCGTGGCAACCACGTCCAGGCCGGCGATCGGATGGGCGGCTGACGCGAAAGGGGCCCGCGACCGCCGATGCCGAACCGTCGCATGATCGCCGTGGGGGACGTCCACGGCTGCTCCAAGGCCCTCAACGCGATACTCGAGGCGATCTCGCCCGGCCGTGACGACACGATCGTCATGCTGGGGGACTACGTCAACCGCGGTCCCGACTCCCGGGGCGTGCTGGACACCCTGGCCGGCCTCCGCCGCCGTTGCCGCCTGGTCCCCATCCTGGGCAATCACGACGAGATGCTGCTCCAGGCCCGCTCCTGGCTGCCCCGCAAGTCCCCCCCGGAGGGCGCGGAGCCCCCTTACGCCAGCCCGGACCGCGATTGGGGCCGCGAGCTGCCCAGGCTGGCGCCGTCGAACCTCGCCTTCCTTGAGAGCTGCGTCCCCTATTTCGAGACCGAAGCCCACATCTTCGTCCACGCCGCCTACGACCCCGCGTTGCCGATGCACCGCCAGCCGGCCTCTCTGCTGCGGTGGCACTCGCTGCGAGACGGCGTCCCCCGCGCGCACTACTCGGGCAGGAAGGTGATCGCCGGCCACACCTCTCAGAAGGGGGGGAAGATCCTCAACCTGGGGCATATCGTCTGCATCGACACCTACTGCCACGGCGGGGGATGGCTCACGGCCCTGGACGTCGACAAGGCCAGGGTCTGGCAGGCCGATCGCGGCGGCAAGCTGCGGATGCGTCGCGCCCCGATCTGACGGGGGACGCGGTTTCAACCCGCTGTCGGGGGGCCCATCCTCATGCGTACGTTCGGCACGCCGGGCGTCCGGGACCGGAAGTCGATGAACGACTCTTTCGCCAGGGTGTCCGGGAAGACGACGAGGCAGACGGCCCCGGGATTCTGGACGGAGGGGTAAGCGAGGCCGTCGAAGGCCCGGGAGTCATGCACCGCGGCACCGAGCCTCTGCGTCGGGGCGTCCGGCACGAGCTTCCACCGGCCGGCAAGTTCCGCGGCCGATGTCCCGAGCCTGTCCCGCACCGACGGATCTCCGAGGTCAAGGACGCGCCTGAGGCTGAACCGGACCCCGATCATCACGACCTCGTCGGGCGGCTTTAGATCGGCCGGTCGGACGCCCAGGGATCGGACCGCGTAGAAGGCCTGATTGCCCTCGCGATGGGCGGTCTCGGCGTCCAGCGCGGCGTACAAGCATCGGAAGGCATGCCCATCCGGCGCGAAGCGCGAGCCGATCGACCCGGAGCAGTAGAGCGGAGAGGGCTTCCGCGGCGGCATGAAGTGGCGAAGGGCGATCGATCGGAAGACGAAAGCGTCCACGTCGACGGCCGCGCCTTCGTCGGCGAGGGCTCGAAGCTCCGCGTCGAGCGACGGGCGGTCAAGCATAGGAGGGGTTCGGCCCCCACTGCGACTCCAGATCCCTCAGGACGAATTCCGCGTGACCCGCGTTGATCGCATCTCTGGCCGTGGTGGGATACCCCGTATCTGGGGAATCCAGCCAGGCGTCGACAGCCTTCATCGAGCCGAGGTGAAGGAGCAGCAAAGCCCGAATGCGAGCATGAGAGTCGTCGGAAGTCGCCGGCCGCGAAGGCTGGGGACGCCCCGCGATGCGATGTCCTTTCCCCGACTTGTCATGACCGACGGGGATCGCATCCTTCATGCCGGGGCGCACGAGCAGCGTCTTCCGCCCTTTTCCGGGCCCGATATCCGCGCCAGGGGCCTGAGGACCCTTCTTCGTCATTATCCACCACCCGTCGACATAGGGAATGCGAGGCGGGCGTCCATGTCGGGCGCGCGGCCCGACCTGTCTCCACCGTCATTGTACAGCATCATGCGCAGGTTGTCGCGGTCGCGCGACGCACTGGCGCGGCGGTGAAGCCCCGCTTACAGCCTTGCGCCGCGGTGGCATCGGCGATACCATGAGGAGGTCCCCCGTTCCGGCGGCCGACGGCACCATCACGGCGAGGCGATCATGAGCGGCGAATCGACGACCTCGAAAGCGCGCGGGCTGGAGATGCTCGGGATCGATCGGCGGGCGGGGACATACTGGAACCTCCCCACGCCGATCCTGTACGAGCACGCGATCCGTCGGGGCGAGGGGATCGTCGCGCATCTCGGGCCGCTGGTGGTCGCGACCGGGCAGCATACCGGCCGCTCGCCGAACGATCGGTTCGTCGTCGAGGAGCCATCCAGCCGCGACGATATCTGGTGGGGTCCGTTCAATCGGCCGATCTCCGAGGCCCACTTCGAACACGCCTGGGGCCGCATGAGGTCATTCCTCGCGGACAGGGATCTGTACGTTCAGGACTGTTACGGCGGCGCGGATCCGCGCTTCCGGCTTCCCGTCCGGGTCGTGACGGAATATGCGTGGCACAGCCTGTTCGCGCGGAACATGCTGATCCGGGAGTTCGACGAGGAGGCCCTAAGCGCCTTCCGGCCCGAGTTCACCGTCATCGCCGCCCCCAACTTCCGCGCCGACCCGGCGAGCGACGGCACGCGGTCCGGGACCTGCATCCTCATCAACCTGGCGCGGAGGCTCGTCCTCATCGGCGGGACCGAGTACGCCGGCGAGGTGAAGAAGTCGATCTTCTCGATCCTCAATTATCTGCTCCCCCCGCGCGGGGTGCTGAGCATGCATTGCTCGGCCAATTACGGCGATGACCGCGACGACGTGGCGCTGTTCTTCGGCCTCTCGGGGACGGGGAAGACCACGCTCTCGACCACGCCGGGCCGCACGCTGATCGGCGACGACGAGCACGGGTGGGGCGACGACGGCGTCTTCAACTTCGAAGGCGGGTGCTACGCCAAGGCCATCCGGCTGCGCAAGGAGTCCGAGCCGGAGATCCACGAGGCCACCAGGCGGTTCGGCACCGTGCTGGAGAACGTCGCGATCGATCCCGTCGGCCGCCGGCTCGACCTGGATAGCGCCGCGAAGACCGAGAACACCCGGGCCTCTTACCCCATCACCCATATCCCCAGCGCCGACCCGTGGGGCGTGGGGGGGCATCCTCGGCACATCTTCTTCCTGACCTACGACGCGTTCGGCGTGCTGCCGCCGATCGCGCGACTGTCGGCCGAGCAGGCGATGTTCCACTACCTGACCGGCTACACCTCGAAGGTCGCCGGGACCGAGGTGGGCATCAGCGAGCCGGTCGTGACGTTCAGCCCGTGCTTCGGCGGGCCGTTTTTGCCGCGGCGCCCGAGGGAGTACGCCCGGCTGCTCGGCGAGAAGATGGAGCGTCACGACGTCCGCTGCTGGCTCATCAACACCGGGATCAACGGCGGGCCGCACGGGGTCGGCCGGCGAATCCCCCTGTCGATCACTCGCGCGTTGGTCGACGCCGTGCTGGAAGGCCGGCTCGACGACGCGACGACCCGGGAGGATCGCGCGTTCCGCCTCGGCCGCCTGGAGTCTTGCCCCGGGGTGGCGCCCGAGACGCTGGACCCGCGCGCCTCGTGGGGCGATCCGGCGGCCTACGACCGCGCCGCGGCCGACCTGACCGCGAGGTTCGAGGAGAACCAGCGCCAGTTCACGCCGGCCTGATGCGGCGGCTCAGGCGGGCGGCTTGCCGAGGCGGGTTTCCTCGACGAACGCCTCGGTCTCGTTGTCGATCGTCCGCCCCCGTCGCCCCGCGGAGGGGTGGACGTAGAGCGCGTGGGCGTCGACCGTGTCGCGATGCGGGGGCGGAGGCGCCATCGCGTATCGCACCGGCGCGGCGTGGTCGGCCATCTGCAGCTTCGGGTTGTAGACCCCGTTGAACTTCCAGAGCATCTTCAGCGTGTTCGTCTGCCCGCGCGCCAGGTTGTTCGCCAGGATGCCGCCTAGCGCCCACACGGCCTTCCATCCCAGGTGCTTGCGGTTGAGCACCTGCTGCGTCTTCACCAGCTCCGCGTAGAACTCGTGCAGCGGCAGCGTGGTGGGGAGGACGGCGTGCTGGATGTCGAACAGGCGGTAGTCCCGCGAGGTCACCCTGCGCGACTCGGTGAGCCAACTCTCGGTCCCCGGGTAGGGGGTGTTGACGCTGATGTTGACGATCTCCGGGATCTCCAGGCACCACTGGCGGATGACCTCGAAGCGGTCGCGGTCCCAGGCGGGGTCGGCGATGATGTTGATCGCCACCATGATCCCCATCGACCGGGCGAACTCGATCGCCTCGAAGCTCTTGGAGAGGGTGGTCCGCTTGCGGAAGCGCTTCAGGCCCTCCTCGTCGATCGCCTCGACCCCCAGGAACATGTACTGGAGGCCCAGCCGCTTCCAGAGCTGGAAGACTTCCTTGTTGCGCAACAGGACGTCGCCGCGGGTCTCCAGGTAATATTGCTTCTTGATGCCGCGTCGCGCGATGGCCTCGCCCAACTTCATGCCGTGGTCGGCCTGGATGAAGGCGACGTCGTCCACGATGAAGACGCCCGGCTCGCGGATCGAGGCCAGCTCGTCGACCGACGACTCGACCGACTTCACGCGGTAATTGCGTCCGTAGAACGTCCAGGCCGAGCAGAACGAGCAATCCCAGGGGCACCCACGGCTGAACTCGATGGAAGCGCACGGGTCGAGGACGCCGATGAAATATTTACGCCGCTTGCGCAACAGGTCGCGAGCCGGGGTCAGCGCGTCCAGGTCCTTGACGAACACCGCGGCCGGCCCCGTGCCGTCGGCCGTCACGACGCCCGGGACTTCGAGCAGGGAGGCGGGGTCGCGGTCGGCGGCGGCCTCGATCAGCCGGGCGACCGACGCCTCCCCCTCCCCCTTCAGGACGCAATCGATCGCGCCATCGGCGTGGCGCAGGACGTCGGCCGCCACGAACGACGCGCTGTGGCCGCCGACGAAGAGGAACGCGCCCGGCAGCCGGTCGCGTGTCGCCCGGGCCAGGTCGACGACCTCCGGGACGTTCGCCAGGTAGTTGAGCGAGAACGCGACGGCGTCCGGCCGCCACGACTCGACCGCGCGGAAGTAGGCGGCGTGCCCCTCTACCTGGAGGTCGATCAGCCGGACTTCGTGCCCGGCCCTCCGCAGCTCCGCGGCGATGGTCTCGATCCCGAGCGGCTCCAGCCGCAGGAAGACCTTCGTGTACATCAACGCGCTGGGATGGACGGCCAGGATTCGCATGGGTGGATCGGTCGACCGGGCGGCCCAACGGGCGAATCGCCGCGAGGGGCGCCGTCTCGCGTCGTCCGGGAGGGGAGGGTTGAATGTGGGCGATGAGGGATTCGAACCCCCGACGTCCTACGTGTAAGGCAGGCGCTCTAACCGCTGAGCTAATCGCCCCCGGGCCGGGACATTCTAGCCGAGGGGGCCGCGTCTTGGGAGTGGACTCGTCCCGGCTTTTCGCGGCGGGGGGCGGGGCGCGGATGACGTTCCCATTTTCGCCGGCCGCTGGTAGGATTGGGTGGAGGATCCGCCGACCCGACCGCGCCGACTGGGAGTGCCTCTTGCGATGGCCGACGATACGACCGCGCAGCCCTCGAAGAAGCTGTACATCGAGACCGTCGGCTGCCAGATGAACGTGCTCGACAGCGAGCTGGTGGTCGCCCGCCTGCGCGACGACGGCTACGAGCTGACCGACGACATCGACCAGGCCGACGCCATCCTCTACAACACCTGCTCGGTCCGCCAGCACGCCGAGGACAAGATCTACAGCGCCCTGGGGCGGATCAAGAACCTCAAGCGCGAGAAGCCCGGCCTCTCGATCGGCGTCCTGGGCTGCATGGCCCAGAAGGACCAGGGCTCCATCCTCAAGCGGGCCCCGCACGTCGACGTGGTGATCGGACCCGGCCAGCTTGGCCGCGTCCCCGAGCTGCTCTCGAAGGCCAGGGCCGAGGAGAAGCCGCAGCTCGCCGTGAGCCTGGCGCGGAACGCCGGCAGCCGCGACCGCGTCACCTCCAGCTTCGACAGCTACGACGCCGACCGCGAGCCCGCCGTCCGCCCGAGCCCGCATCAGGCGTACCTGCGCGTGATGATGGGGTGCGACAAGTTCTGCACCTACTGCATCGTGCCGTCGGTCCGCGGCCCCGAGCAGAGCCGCCCGCCCGACGCCATCGTCGCCGAGGCCCGGCTGCTGGCCCTCCAGGGGGTCAAGGAGATCACGCTCGTCGGCCAGACCGTCAACAGCTACAAGCACAAGACGCCCGACGGCCGCGTCGCCCGGCTCTCCGACCTGCTGGCCAGGCTCCACGACATCGACGGCCTCGTCCGGATCAAGTTCATCACGAGCTTCCCGAACGACATGACCGACGACCTGCTCCAGGCCGTCCGCGACCTGCCGAAGGTCTCGCGCTACATCCACGTCCCGGCCCAGAGCGGCTGCGACGACGTGCTGAAGCGGATGAAGAGGATGTACACCGTCGCGTTCTACGAGGAGATGCTCGCCCGCCTGCGCGAGACGATCCCCGGCTCGTCGGTCTCCAGCGACTTCATCGTCGGCTTCTGCGGCGAGACCGACGAGTCGTTCGAGAAGACGGCCCGGCTGCTGGAACGGTCGCGGTTCAAGAACAGCTTCATCTTCAAGTACAGCGCCCGGACCGGCACCAAGGCCGACAGCCTCTTCCCCGACGACGTGCCCGACGAGGTCAAGCGGCGGCGGAACCACATCCTGCTGGATCTCCAGACGGCGATCAGCCTGGAGGACAACCGGGCGTTCATCGGCCGCGAGGTCGAGGTGCTCGTCGAGGGCCCGAGCCGCTCGACGACGCGCAAGGAGGGGTGGGACGGGCCCGACCAGCTCGTCGGCCGGACCACATGCGACCGGATCGCGGTCTTCCCCGGCCCCGAGAGCCTGGCGGGCGAGATGGCGCGGGTGCGGATCGAGCAGGCCAGCGCCGTGACCCTCTTCGGCGGGCTCGCCGGCGGGGCGAACGGGCGCACGGCGTGAGCGGGGCCATGTCGAGCCCGCTCGGACGCCTGGTGGACTGCTGGATGGCGTGGGGGGGCGTCGAACCTTCCCTCCGCCCCGACCCCCGGGCGCTCGCCCTGGCCTTCGGCGCCGAGTCCGTCCGCCCCGCCGCGTCGCACGCCGAGCTGGCCGCGTGGGAGCATCGCCACGGCTTCCGCCTCCCCCCCGGCCTCCGCGCCTGGCTCCTCCTGTCCGACGGCCTCCGCCGCGACGCCCCGCTGATCCATCCCATCTCGGCCATCGGCCCGATGATCCTCTTCGGCCCGATGGAGGATCTTCGCATCCAGCCCGAGAGCTGGTTCGAGCTGGGCAATCCGAACGTGGAGACCGTCTGCATCGACCTGGGCTACCGCTGGCCCGGCGGGGGGAGCCCGATCTTCGTCTCCGGCGACGAGGCGGCCGGGACCAAGCCGCGGATCATCGCCCGGAGCTTCGAGGAATGGTTCCTCGCGATGCTGTCCCACGGCGGCCGGGAATACTGGCTCGACCCGGATTTCGACGACTTCGGCGCGCCGTGGGACGCCCACCGCCGATATACGCCCCAGCCCGACCTCCCCGCGTCGCTCCGGGCGATCGCCGTCGACGTCGCGCCGCTCGTCCTGGCCGGCGTCTGCGAGCGCGAGATCGCCGCCAAGACCGGCCTGGACTCCGACGACCTGGAGGCGATCATCCGGCACATCCAGCACGTCCCGCCCAACCTGGCGTCCCCCTGACCCGGGCTCGGGGGTCGTCCTTGTCGGGAGCGTCGTCGTGATCGATGAACGGTCCGCGCGAGCGTCGGAAGCGGCCGAGCCGGCCCGGGACTGGCTCCGGGGAATGGGCCTCCGCGACCTGGAGCGGGGCGCTCGCGACGTGGACGCCCTGGGCCGTCGCGCCCGGCCCGCCTCGCTCGCCCGCCTCGTCGAGCTGTTCGACACCCTCCTGCCCCGCTGCCCCGACCCGGACATGGCGCTGGCGAATTTCGAGCGCTACGTCGCCGCTCTGCCCGACCCCGCCGACGGCCTCGACCGCCTGCTCGCGGGCCCCCGAACCGTCGAGATCCTGCTCCAGGTCCTCAGCACCAGCCAGCATCTCGGCGAGCTGCTGATCCGGGACCCGGGGCTGATCGACTGGCTCCAGGCCGGGGCCGGTCGCCGCGACCGGGACTCGCTGATCTCGGAGCTTTGGGAGGAGTTGTCAGGCGAGGGGGGGGCGGTCGACCCCAGGATCGTCATCCGCCGATTCCGCCTGCGCGAGACCCTGAGGATCGGCTACGACGACATCATCCGCGGCGTCCCGCTGGAGGTCACGACGGCCGACCTGTCGCACCTGGCCGAGGCCTGCGTGGAGGCCGCCACGCGCCTCGCCCGGGAATCGGCGGAGCGCCGCCACGGCGCGCCCACGCGCGGCGACGGCGCGCCCGCGCGGTTCGCCGCGCTGGCGATGGGGAAGCTCGGGGGCGTCGAGCTGAACTACAGCTCGGACATCGACCTGATCTTCCTCTACGACGAGGAGGGGGCGACCACCGGCCCCCGCGCCGTCTCCAACGCCGAGTTCTTCGCGCGCATGAGCGCCGAGATCGTCCGGCTCCTGTCCGACCACACCGCGATGGGGTTCGCCTATCGCGTCGACATGCGGCTCCGGCCGGAGGGGGACCAGGGCGTGCTGGCGAGGTCGCTGGACGCCACGCTGAACTATTACGTCAGCCGGGGGCGCACCTGGGAGCGACAGGCGCTCATCAAGTGCCGGCCCATCGCCGGCGATCCGGAACTGGGCGCCGCGTTCATCGCGGCCGTGACGCCGTTCGTCTACCGCCGCTATCTCGGGGCGGCGGAGATCGCCGAGATCAAGTCGCTGAAGCGGCGGATCGAGCAGCGCACGGCGTCGGCCGGGCTGGCGGACTTCGAGGTCAAGACCGGCCGGGGGGGGATCCGCGACGTCGAGTTCGTCGTCCAGTTCCTCCAGCTCCTGCACGGCGGCGAGTACCCCTCGGTCCGCGTCGTCAACACGCTGGAGGCCATCGAGCGGCTGGAGCGTGCCGGCTCGTTGACGGCCGAGGAGCGGGGCGTCATGGATCGCGCCTACCGCTTCCTCCGCCGGGTCGAGCACCGGTTGCAGATCCTGTTCGACCGCCAGACCCACGAGATGCCCCGCTCGATGGAGGAGCTGCGGACGCTGGCGATCCGCATGGGCTACATGCCGCTCGGGCCGTCGGAGGGCCGCTTCGGGCCGGCCGAGCGATTCCTCGCCGACTATCGCGCCAAGACGGAGCTGAACCGCCGGATCCTCAACCACATCCTGCACCAGGCGTTCCTCCACGGCGAGGGGGGCGAGGAGGCCGACCCGGTCGTCGACCTGGTGCTCGACCCCGACCCGAGCGACGAGCAGATCGCCGCCGTGCTGTCACGCTACCCGTTCCAGGATCCGGCCGCGGCGTACCGGAATCTGATGGCCCTGGCGCGCGAGGACTTCGCCTTCCTGTCGCAGGCGCGCTGCCGGCACTTCCTCGCCTCGATCGCGCCGAGGCTGCTCCGGGCGGTCGGCAGGACGGCCGACCCGGACTTGACGCTCACGAATTTGGAGCGGGTCTCCGCGTCGCTCGGGGCCAAGGCGGTCCTCTGGGAGCTGTTCGCGCTCAACCCGCCGAGCCTACGCCTGTACGTCGAGCTTTGCGCCACCAGCCAGCTCGTCTCGGGCATCCTCACGAACAACCCGGGGATGATCGACGACCTGATGGACTCGCTGGCCATCGACCGTCCGCTCCCCGGCGCGGCGATCAAGGGGGAGCTGGCCGAGCTGACGCGGGGCTCGATCGTGGATCTCGCGCCGATCCTGTGGAGCTTCCGCAACAAGGAATGGGTGCGGATCGGCGCCCGCGACCTGCTGGAGCGCGAGTCGATCCGCGACGTGACCCGCGAGCTGGCGGACGTCGCCGAGGCGATCCTCGGCCAGGTGGCGCGCGACCAGTGGCCGCGCCGGCTCCCCCGGTACGGAGCCCCGATCCGCGCGGCCGACGGCGCGCGCGACCGCTGGGCGATCCTCGCCCTGGGGAAGCTCGGCGGGCGCGAGCTGAACTATCACAGCGACCTGGATCTCGTCTTCCTGCACGAGAGCGACGGCCACACCGCCGGCCCCGAACGGACTTCGAACCACCTGTACGTGACCGACGTGGCCCAGCGGATCCTCAAGGCGCTCGCCGGCGGCTCCGGCGGGGTGCTGTACCAGGTCGACACCCGCCTGCGCCCACACGGCGCGGCGGGGCCGCTGGTCAACACGCTGGAAGCGTTCACGCGCTATCACCTCTCCTCGGCCCAGTCGTGGGAGCGGATGGCGTTGACGCGGGGCCGCGTCGTCTTCGCCACCGGCGGGTTCCGCCGCCACGTTGCCGAGGCGATCCGGTCGATCCTGGTCCGGCCGGTCGACCCCCTGGCCCTGGGCCGCGACGTCGTCGCCATGCGGCGGCGGCTGGAGGAATCGCGAGGGCCCGGCGACCTCAAGCGGGGCGTCGGCGGCCTGGCGGACATCGAGTTCGTCGTGCAATACCTCATGCTCGTCCACGCGGCGGAGAGGCCCGACGTCCTCCGCGCCAATACCTGGGAAGCGATGGACGCCCTCACCGCCGCCGGCGTGCTCCCGATCGAGCTCCACCGCGAGCTGCGCGAGATCTACAACTTCCTGTTCAGCCTGGACGCCCGCCTCCGCCTCATCCGCGACCGCGCCGGCTCCGACCTGCCGACGGAGCCTGACGACCTAACCCGGCTCGCCCGCCGCCTCAAGTACGACGTCCCCGACGCGACCGACGCCGTCTCCGACTTCCTCCTCGACGCCGCCCGGCACACCACTCGCGCCCGCGCCATCTTCCAGCAGGTCGTCCCGGGCGTCCCGCCGGAGGGTTGAGCCCCCCCGCCGCGACGCCTACCATCGATCGATTCCACCCGACCGGCCGACGGCGGCCCGGCGGCGTCCCCGTCCCTCGCGGAGTCGATCCCATGTTGAGCCTGGCAGTCGCGCTCGCCGTCGTCGCGTCGTCGCCGACGATCTTCACCCCCAGCGACCTCCCCCGGCTGGCCGAAGGCGTGCCCCTCGGCCCCGACGAACGGGCCACGCTCCGGGTCTGGGCCCCCGCCAACGAGGCGTGGTCGATCGCCCGCGAGGGCGACCTGGTCACGCTCTCGCGAGCCGCCGTCCCGGGCGAACCGTCCCCGCGTTGGCTGGATCTCGGCGTCATCCAGGGACCATTCAAGCTCGCGACCGCCGCCGAGAAGGCCGCCGAGCCGCCGAAGGACGGCAAGGCCGACGAGGTCGCGCCTCCCCCCTGCCCCGCGTTGATCGTCCTGGACCCCGACCCGGACGGCGACCCGAATCGGCTGCTGGACGTGGCCCGCGGCGCGATCGACTCCGCGTCGCCCGCCCCCGACTCTCGCCGTGCCCATTCGCGCACGAACAAGGAGGGCGCCGACTTCCGCGCCCCCGCCACGGCCGACGCCTGGCGCGACCGCGCGGCCCATCTACGCGATCACATGAAAGTGACGCTCGGCCTCTGGCCCGCGCCGCCGAAGACGCCGCTGGAGCCCAAGGTTTACGGCCGCGTCGAGCGCGACGGCTACACCATCGAAAAGGTCGTGCTGGAGACGCTCCCCGGCTTCACGCTCAGCGGCAACCTCTACCGCCCTAGCCCGTCGCCCACGGGGAAAGTCCCCGCCATCCTCTGCCCCCACGGCCACTGGGAGGAGGGCCGGATGGCCGAGGACGTGCAGCAGCGCTGCATCCGATGGGCCAAGCTGGGCGCGGTCGTGTTCCTGTACGACATGGTCGGCTACAACGATTCGAAGCCCTTCCCGCATGAGTTCCTGAACGATCGACTGAGCCGATGGGGCCTCAGCCTGTTCACGCTCCAGACCTGGAACAGCATCCGCGTGCTCGACTGGATCACGTCGCTCCCCGACGTCGACCCGGCGCGGATCGGCTGCACCGGCGAGTCCGGCGGCGGCACCCAGACGTTCATCCTCTCGGCGCTCGACCAGCGCATCAAGGTCGCCGCCCCCGTCGTCATGATCTCCGACCACTTCCAGGGGGGGTGCGTCTGCGAGAACGCCGCCGGCCTGCGGATCGGGACCGACAACGTCGAGTTCGGCGCCCTGTTCGCCCCCCGGCCGATGATTCTCGTCGGCGCCACCGGCGACTGGACCTCGAAGACGCTCACGCACGTCGCCCCGGCGATCCGCGGCGTCTACTCGCTGATCGGCTCGCCCGACGACCTGGAGGCCGTCATCTTCGACTTCCCCCACAACTACAACCAGACCAGCCGCAACGCCGTCTACGCCTTCATGGGCCGTCGCCTCCTGGGCCTGGACGACTCCGTGGACACCCGCGAAGGCGAGCAGAAGGCCGAGACCGCCGAGACCCTCGTCACCTTCGACGCCGATCACCCCGCCCCGGAGCGCAAGACCCCGGAGGAGCTTGAAGACCACCTGATCGCGACGATCGCCGGGCAGCTTGAAGCGCTGTCGCCCGCGCGCGGCTCCGTCGTCTGGCAGGCCGCGCGCCCGTTCCTGAGGACGGCGCTGGCGGTCCGTGTCGGCCTCGTGTCCCCCGCGCCCGAGGCCATCGACGCCCAGGTCGTCCGTCGCGCGAGCCGCGAGGGGCTTTCGATCGCCCACTACCGCGTCGGCCGTCGCGGCGGCGGAGAGTCGATCCCGGTCGTCCGCCTGACGCCGGCCCGGTCCAACGGTCGGCTGACCATCATCGCCGAAGACCGGGGCAAGGCGGCCCTGACGACGCCATCGGGCGAGCTGTCCGAGACGGCTCGGGCGCTGCTGGATCGCGGGCAGTCGGTCGTCGGGTTCGACCCGCTGTTCGTCGGCGAGTCGATCGACCCCGCCCGGCCGGTCCCGCACCGGCCCGAAGTCGTCCACGGGCCGACCTACAACCCGTCCACCGCGGCCGACCAGATGCAGGACCTGGCGACCGTGGCCGCGTGGGCGAACGCCCAGCCCGACGTCCGCGAGGTCTCGCTGGTCGCCTCGGGGCTCGCCGGCCGCCAGGCGCTCCTGGCCCGGCCGCTGATCCCGGGCCTCGCCCGGGCCGCGATCGACCTCGACGGCGGCGACGACGCCGACGAGCGCGGAGCCGTCCCCGCGGCGATCGACCTCCCCGGCATCCACCAGTTCGGGGGCCTCAAGGCCGCCGCCGCGCTCGCCGCGCCGGCCCCGCTGCGGATCAGCCGCCCCGGCGCCCACTTCTCGGTGACCTGGCCGGCGTCCGCGTATGAACTCGCCGGGACGCCCGACCAACTCACCGTCGAGGACGCCCCGCCGTCTCCCGCCGACCTCGCCCGCTGGATCGACGCGGGAGAATGAGCCGTCTTCCCGCATGCGGGACAGAGTAACGCCTGATTATTCCATCCCGCATGCGGGGCGCATCGTTCGGGTTCGTCCTCAAAGCGCCCCGCGACGCTCCAGCGACTTGTAGCGGAGGAACGAGTAGACGATGGGGGCGAGCGCCACCCCTAAGAGGACGCCGAAGGCGGCGGGGAGCGGGGCGCCCAGCAGCACCAGGGCGAGGCCGACGACCGAACCGCCGACCATCAGCCACGCCGCCAGCCGATGCGTGTCGTTCCAGACGCGATCGCTGGCGAGCGTCCACGGCACGCGGATACCGATGTAGAAGTTCTTGCGCACCTTCCCCATTACGTTCCCCATCAGGCCGAAGAAGACGAAGATCCCCGCCACCAGCGCCCGGCCGATGTCGACCCACCGCTCGCCGCGGATCTCCTGGAAAGTCGCCGCCAGGATCACCACCTGGATGAAGGCGAACAGCCCGACCGTGACCGCCAGGATGTAGAGGTAAGTCGGCCGGAACGAATCGACCTCGAACGACTTCGGGGAGAGCGCCGGGAGGAAGGCGAAGAGGACCAGCAGCCCGGTCGCGACCCCCGGCATGAGGAAGACGCTCGCCCGGCTCCCCCAGCCGTCGACCTGGCCGTGGATGTTCCAGTGGATCGGGATCGAATCGGGGAGATTCGGGTACGCCCACGCCGAGGCCCCCCAGGTGAACGCCGCCAGCGCGATCGCCACCCCCCACCAGAGTCGCTTCATGGCTCTCCTCCCCCTCCGCTCGGCTTCGGCTCGACGCCGAAGAGATCCCAGATCCGCGCCACGACGTCCTGGAGGACCGTCGTGTTCAGCGCGTAGTAAATTTGCTGCCCCTCGCGCCGGGTCGTCACCAGGTCGGCGTCCTTGAGGACCGCGAAGTGGTGCGACATCGACGGCTTGGAGACGTCGAAATGCCCGGCCAGCTCCCCGGCGGACATCTCGCCCCGGCCGAGGAGCTGGAGGACCTTTCGCCGCGTCGGATCCGAAAGCGCCTTGAACACCTCGTTCATCGCGTCCCCGCCCGTGGATTCGCCGAGCCCGGCCGGATATTTAGCCGACCGTCTAATTATCGAGCGAGGACGCCGTCGGCTCAAGCGAAAATGGCTCAGACGTCGTCGAGCGTGGCCCTGGGGGGGAGGCCGGGCGGGGAGTGGGAAAGGATGTCGGCGACGAGGGCCTCGGGGTCGGCGGAGACGCGAAGCGGGGCGAGGTGGCGGCGGCGGATGAAGCCGCTGTCCGCTCCGAATTCCAGGAGGGCGAGGAGCGGGTCGAAGTAGCCCTCGACGTTGAGCAGGCCGATGGGTTTCGCGTGGATGCCCAGGGCGGCCCAGCTCAGGATCTCGAAGAATTCCTCGTAGGTCCCCACGCCGCCGGGGAGGGTGAGGAAGGCGTCGGACCTGGCGGTCATCATGGCCTTTCGCTCGTGCATGCCGGCGACGACGTGCAGCTCGGTCAGGCCGTGGTGGGCGACCTCGTGGGAGGAGAGGACCTCGGGGATGACGCCGATGACCTCGCCCCCCTCGGCGAGCGCGGCGTCGGCGACGACGCCCATGAGGCCGACGCGGCCCCCGCCGTAGACCAGCCCGAAGCCCTTGCGGGCGATCGCGCGGCCGACGCGCTCGGCGTTCTCCCGGAAGGCGGGCGAATTCCCGAATGACGACCCGCAGAACACGCAGACGCGCGAACGTTCCTTCATCGCGTGCGAATCCCTTTCGACCTTCAGACCCTCGCCGCGCCGAGCTTCGCGTCGGTCGTGTTGCGGAGGATCGTGATGTAGTAAAGCGAGAGCAGCCCGGCGATGTACGCCAGCGCGACGACGATCCCCGCGGCGATCGCCGTCCCCCCGACCCCGCCGGCGGGTGCCGCGCCAGGCGCGAGCGCGCCGTAGATGACCATGGCCGTCGCCAGGCCGGCCGAGCCGCCGCCGAGCACGACGACCAGCAGGTGCATGATGTAGAAGATCGACAGCGGGTTGACTCGCTCGACGCGCTTGGAAGCCAGCCCGAGCAGGGCGTTGAGCTTGGCGACCTCGTAGATCAGGCCGATCCGGGCGCGGATGAGCAGGAAGCTGATGAAGATCGCCAGCACGGCGAGGGTGCCGAACGTGGCGGGGAGGCACCAGCGCTGGACGACCCGGATCGGGACCATCGGCGCGACGTCAGGCCGGACGTTCAGAAGGCCCGTCGCCGCCGCCACCAGGATCGAGGCGACCGCCAGGAAGATACCCACGGAGCGATTCCGGTCGGTCACGAGTTGGTGGATCGTCCGCGAGACGTGCAGGAAGCGCACCTCCGGCGCCAGCGGCGGGACGTCCGGAGGACGCCAGCCCGCGGCGGCCTCCTCGCCGATCATCTCGATCTCGGCCAGGCGGCGGTCGACGTCCTCCTCGCTGGCGATCGCGTCGGCGAGCCCCTGGGAGTGCTCGCGGACGACGGCGGGGGGCGTCGGGGCCGGGGCGGGCGCTTGCATCTCCTCCGGGGCGCTCATGGGCGGGGCCTCGCGGGGCCGGGGTCGGGTCGGTTCGGTCGCTCGTCCCGACATCATGATTCGGGGGGGCAGGGTTCCGCAAGACGGCAGGCGCGGGCCGCCGGACTCGGCATGGCCCGGCCCCGGGCTTTCGACTAGACTCCCGGTCGCCCGGCGCCGGCGCGGGCGACGTCGACGATGGACGCGACGCGGCGAGGGAAGGAGCCCGAGCCGCCGGGAGCCCGATGCCGCCGCGGCGAGGCGGTCGGCCGGGTCGCGTCAACCGCCGGGGAGGACCGCATGAGCAAGGAAGCGCTCGGCCGATTGCTGCTCGTGGAGGATGAGCCCGTCCTCCGGGGCCTCGTCCACCAGTTCCTCATCATGGAGAGCTACGACGTCGAGCCGGCGGCCGACGGACGCGAGGCGATCGACGCCTATGAGACGCGAGGGCCCTACGACCTGATCCTCATGGATCTCAACATGCCCCGCGTGCCGGGCGTGGAGGCCTGCCGGCACATCAAGGCGATGAACCCGCGCCAGCCGATCCTGGTCTGCAGCGCGGCGATCCTGGAATCCCACGTCGAGGCCCTGGGCGCCCTGGGGGTCCGCGACTCGCTGATGAAGCCGTACCACCCCGTGGAGCTGGCCGCGGCCGTGCGGCGGATGCTGGCCGAGGGCCCCGACGCCGCCAACGCGGGACGCCGAGACTGGCGCGACCATCGGGGGCACGCCGAGGCCGGGCCGAACTCCTCGGCGCGCGCGAGGCCGTCCGCCTTGTCGGATCTCCGCGGCATGGAGTAAGCTAGGCGCTGGTGAGCCGTCGGGGCGGGGAGCCCGCCGACGAGGGCCAGACTCCCCTGCGAGGCCGAGCCTCGTTGCCCCTTCTATCGAGATCCGAGGGCCGGTTTCATGGCTGGGAAACCGCTGAATCGACTGGAACTGCGTCGCCAGAGCGAGGCCGCCGAGCCTCTTGACCCCATGGAAGACGAGTCGGACGACGTCGTCGAGGTGGACGACGAGGAGGTCGTCGCCAAACCGAAGCGGAAGACCAAGGCCGCCACGAAGACCAAGGCCAAGACGACCCGCGCCGCCAAGCCGGCGGCGCGCATGAAGATCGTCTGGGTCGTGATGAACGACGCCTACAAGGCCGTCGGCACGTTCGAGTACGGCCAGAAGGAGGCCGCCGAGGCCCGCGCCGCCGAGCTGACCGCCAAGGGCAAGGGGACCCACTTCGTCCAGCGGTCGAAGGAGGAGATCCCCGCCGACGCCCCCGGCATCGGCGCGTCCATCCCCCGCCCGGAGGTCGCCCCGTCCCGCGCCAAGGCCGCCAAGGCCGCCAAGCCGGTCATCGAGGCCGCCGTCGAGGACGAGGAGGTCGACGACGACGAGGATGATGTCGAGGTCGAGGCCGACGACGACTCGGACGACGACGACGACTGAGCCCCGTCACTGGGGACGAGAGAGATTCGGAACGGCCCGCCGTCCCTCGGGAGACGGCGGGCCGATCCCCTTTCGTCACTCGGCGAGCGGCCGGACGGAAATCTCCTTGTAGGACACGATCGACTTGTCGTCGTGGTTCTGGAGCCCGATGTAGCCGGCCTGGGGTCGCGGTCGCCGCGAGGGGTCGCCGGGGCCTTCCTTCGTCTCGGCGTCGTCCGTGAGGGTGGACGAGTCGAAGTCGGCGACGGGGACGTCGTTGAGCCGGGTCGTGATGCGGTCCCCCTTCAGGGTGATCTCCAGGGTGTTCCACCCCAGGGGCCTGGCCGGTCGGTTCTGGGAAGGCGCGAAGGTGTAGACGGCGCCGGTGCTCCCCCCCGGCGAGCCGGCGTCCAGGACCTGCACCTCGAAGCCGTTGTGGACGGCGAACCAGGGGTCGGCCGGCTTGTCGGCGATGCGGACGTACACGCCCGAGTTGGCTCGCTCGGCATGGCCCCGGTAGACCACGCGAATCACGCAGTCGCCCAGCTTCTCGCGGGTGTACCAGAGGAGGCCCATGCCCCCCTCGGTCTTGAGCGTCCCGTCCTCGACCACGAACTGGCCGGGGCCGACGTGCTCCCACCCGTCCAGGCTCTTGCCGTCGAAGAGCGCCCGCCATTCCTCGGACATGGCGGACCGGGCGCCGAACAGGGCGAAGGTCAGGGAAAGCGTCGCGGCGACGCGCCAGGCTCGTCGGATCATCATGGCGTCCTCGGCTACCTCGGGGGGTCGGGATGCGGGCCGCGCCGGATCGCGGCCCCGATGAACCGCGACTGTACGAGACGCCACGACGCCGATCAAGCCGCCCGCCGCCTTCGCAACCCGGCTCGACGGTGTGCCGCGGCCTGGCTTCGTTCGCGCGCCACGCCCGCCGGTACATTCTCGACAAGCCGTTTTCCGGCAACAGCTTGCACTCAAAACAAGTTGGCTTCGTTCGTCGTTTTCGAAGTGGTTTTCGCGTCGGGCCCCGCCCGTCGAGCATGCACCGCCCGCCCGGAGCCCCGACGCGACGGGCGCCAGGTCGAGACTCGACGTACGGAAGTCCCGTTGGGGACCCTCTTTTCCAACCGCGATGGTCGATCGGGGGTACATGCGCCGCCGGCTCCCGGTCGCGCGCGTCATCCGGCCTTCGGCAAGGCGTCGTGTGGCCGGCCCGGGGGGGGGCCGGCCCGGGCTTGGGTCGACCCCGCCGTGGGCCCCCTCGCCCTTGCAGCGTCCGAGTTGTCAAGGAACGGCCTACTCAACATCCCGTACGGTCGGGGGGGGCTCGCGCCGGATTTCAGGATTCGCGAAATTTTCCCGGTCGGCCCCGGCCGGCGTCAGCCCGGGAAGGTCGCCGGGGCCGTCGAGGGGTCGCGGAAGTAGTCGATCACCCCTCCGAGGATCTGGTCGAGCGACTTGCGCGGCCGATAGCCGATGAGGCCATGGATCTTGGCGATGTCCGGGACGCGGCGAGGCATGTCCTCGAAGCCATCGCCGTAGGCTTGCTCGTAGGGGATGGCGACGATCTCGGAGGAGGAGCCGGTCAGCTGCTTGACGCGCTCGGCGAGCCCTCGGATCGTGACCTCCTCGGTGGAGCCGACGTTGTAGACCTCGCCGACCGCGCCGGGGTGATCCATCAGGCCGACGAGGGCGGCGACGACGTCGGAGACGTCGGTGAAGCAGCGCGACTGCGAGCCGTCGCCGTGAATGGTGATCGGTCGGCCGGTGAGCGCCTGCTTGACGAACGTCGGCACGACCATGCCGTACTGGCCGGTCTGGCGGGGGCCGACGGTGTTGAACAGGCGGACGAGGACCGTCGGCAGCTTGCGCTCGCGCCAGTAGGCCAGGGCGAGGAATTCGTCGATGGCCTTGGAGCAGGCGTAGCTCCACCTCCCCTTGCTGGTCGCACCCAGGACGAGGTTGCCGTCCTCGCGGAACGGCACGTCCTCGCTGAGGCCGTAGACCTCGGAGGTGGAGGCGAGGAGCACCTTCTTCTTCTTCTTGTTCGCCGCGGCGAGGACCACCTCCGCGCCGTGGACGTTGGTCTCGATGGTGCGGACGGGGCTCTCGACGATCAGCCGGACGCCCACCGCGGCGGCCAGGTGGAAGACGACGTCGCACTGGTCGACCAGCTCCGCGACGGTCTGGGCGTGGTGGACGCTCTCGATGGCGTAGTGGAATTTCGGCCGGTCGCGGAGGTGCCGGATGTTGTCGATGCTCCCCGTCGACAGGTCGTCCAGGACGAAGACCTCGTCTCCCCGCTCCAGGTAGGCGTCGGCCAGATGCGAGCCGATGAAGCCGGCCCCCCCCGTGATGAGCACGCGCATGTCGAGATCCGGCCCCCTTCGAAGTGTCCAGCGCGGTCGAGAGTCCGCGAAAGCGTCGCGACGGGCTCGATTCTAGCGTATCGCGTAGCGCCCCGCGAAGGGCCGGCCGTCCGTCGGGAAACCTGGCGCGGGATGTCACTCCGGGATTCGGCTTGAACATAATCCAGGGGTGGGACATCCTCGCGACGAACCCCGGGGGGCGGATGCGCCCCCACCGAACCGCCGCCCCGATCCGGAGCCCTCCGTATGACCGAAGCCGCCGAAACGCTGGGACGCCCCGAATCCGCTCCGGCGTCGCGGGCGCTGCGGTCCATCCGGGGGCTGGCCGTGGCGCAGTTCCTGGGGGCGTTCAACGGCAGCGCGTGGAAGTACTTGCTCATCTTCCTGGCGATCGGGGCCGCGGCCACGGAGAGCCAGGGGCAGTCCGGCACGGCGATCGCGCAGATCGTGCTGATCGTGCCGCTGATGCTGGCGTCGCTTCCCGCGGGGGTCCTGGCCGATCGCGTCGGCAAGCGGTCCATCATCGTGGGGGCCAAGGCCGCCGAGCTGGGGCTGTTGACGCTGGGGACGCTGGTCCTGGCCTTGCACCCTTCCGGCGGCTGGCCGGCCCTGGCCGTGCTGGCCATGTTGGGAGTGCAGGCGGCGATCTACAGCCCGGCGCGATACGGCATCCTGCCGGAAGTGCTGCCGCACGAGGACCTCTCGCGCGGCAACGGGCTGATCGAGATGGCGTCGAACATCGCCCTGATCGCTGGGATGGTCGCCGCCGGGCCGCTGTTCCAGCGGACGCTCGGCAATCCCTGGCCCGCCGGCCTGGTCCTGATGATGCTGTCGGCGGCCGGGCTCGCGGCGGCGAGCACGGTCCCCGTGGTCCCCGCGGCGCGGAGCGAGGGGGGGCTGAGGCGGACCATCGACATGGCGATCGAGGCGATCCGGGGGGACCGCGTGCTTCGGCTGTCGGTCGTCGGCCAGGTGATCGTCTGGAGCATCGCCAGCATCGTCCCCTCGCCCCTCCTCCCCTACGGCATGATCACCCTGGGGTTGGAGCCGTTCCAGGCGGGCCTGCTGGCCGCGGCGCTGGGGATCGGGGTGGGGATCGGCTGCTACCTGGCGGGGCGGATCTCCGGGAAGCAGGTCGAATACGGGCTGATCCCGCTGGGGGCGCTGGGGATGTCGGTCTCGGCGCTGCTCTTCGGGGCGTGGGGGCCGGGGGTGTACGGCACCATCGCCCTGATGGGGCTCCTGGGCTTCTTCGCCGGGTTCGTGCTGGTCCCGCTGAACGCCCTGATCCAGTGGCGATCGCCGGCCGATCGTCGGGGCGCGGTGATCGCGGTGACCAACACCCTGGTCTACGTCGGGATGCTGATCGGGGCGGGGCTCGCCCTGGGGTTCGCGGCTCTGGACTTCTCGGCGCCGACGATCTTCCTGGTGATGGGGGCGGGGCTGCTGGTCGGCTTCGTGTGGGCGTTCTCGCTGGTCCCGGAGGCGTTCTTCCGGTTCGTTCTGCTGAGCATGGCCGCGACGGTCTACCGCGTCCGGTACGTCGGCCGCCATCACATCCCGAGCGAGGGCCAGGCGCTGCTGGTGCCCAACCACGTCTCGTTCGTGGACGGCCTGTTCATCATGGCGCTCTCGGACCGGCCGGTGCGGTTCGTGGTCTACGCCGAATACTTCGACAAGCCCCTCATCGGCCGACTCCTTCGGACGATGCGGGCGATCCCGATCTCGGCCTCGCGCGGGCCGCGCATGATCCTGCAAGCCTTCCGGGAGTGCGGCCGCGCCCTGGACGCCGGGGAACTCGTCTGCATCTTCCCCGAGGGCCAGATCACGCGCACGGGGCTGATCGGCCCGTTCCAGCGCGGGCTGCTGCGGATCGTGAGGAACCGGACGACGCCGATCATCCCCATCCACCTCGACCGGCTCCAGGAGAGCATCTTCGCGCCGGTGAGCGGCCGTCGCCTGCCGGGCCGGCTGCCGCTCCCGGTGACGGTCTCGATCGGCGAGCCGATGCCCCCGACGGCGTCGCTGTTCGAGATCCGCCAGGCCATCCGGGGTCTCGACTGCGAGGCGTGGGAATATCGCCGGGAGGACATGCGGCCGCTGCACCACGGTTTCATCCGCCGGGCGAGACGCCACCCGTTCCGCATGGCGCTGATGGATCTCCAGAAGCCGGGGCTGACCTACATCCGGACGCTCGCCTCCGCCCTGGCGATCGCGAAGCGGCTGGGCCCCAGGTGGGAAGGCCAGCGGAACGTCGGCGTGATGCTGCCGGCGAGCATGGGGACGGCGGTCATCAACCTGGCCGCCGCGCTCTCGGGGAGGGCGACGGTCAACCTGAACTTCACCGCCGGCCGCGCGGGGATGGAGTCGGCCGCGCGGCAGGCGGGGCTGACGAGCGTGATCACCAGCCGCGCGTTCCTGGAGAAGGCCAAGCTGGAGCCCCCCGGCGGCGTCGAGCTGATCTACGCCGAGGACGAGATGCAGGCCCTGGAGCGCGGCGACAAGCTCCGCGCCCTGGCCGCGGCCGTCTTCCTGCCGATCAGGGCGATGGAACGCTTCGCCGGCGCGAGCCGCCCCGTCGCGCTCGACGACCCCGCGACGATCATCTTCAGCAGCGGCAGCACCGGCGACCCCAAGGGGGTCGTGCTGACGCACTACAACATCATGGCCGACATCGAGGCGACCCGGCGGGCCCAGCACGTCAAGCCGAACGACCGCCTGGCCGCCGTCCTGCCGTTCTTCCACGCCTTCGGCTACTCGATGTTCTGGTTCGCCAAGACGTCCGGGATGGGCTCGGCGTTCCACCCCTCGCCGCTGGACGCGATCGCCGTCGGCGCGCTGGTGGAGAAGTTCCGCCTGACCGTCCTGATGGCCACGCCCACGTTCCTGCAACTCTACATCAGGCGCGTGCCGCCGTCTCAGTTCGGCTCGCTGCGGCTGGTGCTGGCGGGCGCCGAGAAGCTGCCGGAGACGGTCGCGAGGGCGTTCGAGGAAGGCTTCGGCATCGCGCCCACGGAAGGATACGGCGTGACGGAGTGCTCGCCGTTCGTCGCGGTCAACACGTTTTCCTACCGCTCTCCGGGGTTCTTCCAGCCCGGGACCCGACGCGGGACCGTCGGCCAGCCCATCCCGGGGGTGGCCGTGCGGGTCGTCGACCCGACGACCCACGACACCCTCGGAGCCGACGAGGAAGGGCTCCTCCTGGTCAAGGGGCCGAACGTGATGGACGGCTACCTCGGCCGCCCCGATCTCAGCGAGAAGGCGTTCCTCGACGGCTGGTACAACACCGGCGACATCGGCCTGCTGACGGCGGACGGCTACCTCAAGATCACCGGCCGCCTGTCCCGCTTCTCCAAGATCGGCGGCGAGATGGTCCCCCACGGCCGGGTCGAGGAGGCCTTGCAGGAAGCCGCGGGCGCCCAATCGCAACTGTTCGCCGTGACCGCGCTGGGGGACGCGAAGAAGGGGGAGAAGCTGGCGGTGCTCACCACGCTCGACGACGCCAAGCTGGACGCCGCGCTCCGCAAGCTCCCGGAGATGGGCCTGCCGAACCTGTTCATCCCGCGCCGGGAGAACATCGTGAAGGTCGACGCCATCCCCATGCTGGGGAGCGGGAAGCTGGACCTGCGCGCCGTCAAGAAGCTGGCGGAGGAGTCGATCGCCCCCCGCGAGGCCGTCGGCGTCCGGGGATGATCGCCGGGCCGGCCCGGACGCGTCGAGGGGCGCGTCCGGGGTGGTCGGGCTCTCGGCTCAGGGTCGCTGGTCGATGGGGACGTAGTCGTTCTCGTTGGCGCCGATGTAGATCTGGCGGGGCCGGGCGATGCGAGACTTGGGGTCGTCCCGCTGCTCCTTCCACTGGGCGATCCAGCCCGGCATCCGGCCGATGGCGAAGAGGACGGTGAACATGTTGGTCGGGATGCCGATCGCCCGCATGATGATGCCGCTGTAGAAGTCGACGTTCGGATAGAGCTTGCGCTCGACGAAGTACGGGTCCTCCAGCGCCATCTCCTCGAGCTGGCGGGCGACGTCGAGGAGCGGATCCTTGACGCCGAGCTGGCCCAGGACCTTGTCGGCGGCGGCCTTGAGGATCCGGGCGCGGGGGTCGAAGTTCTTATAGACGCGGTGGCCGAAGCCCATCAGGCGGAAGCCGTCGGTCCCCTCCTTGGCCATCTTGATGGCGTCGGCCGCGCTGACGCCCCCCTTATGGATCGCCTCCAGCATCTCGAGGACGGCCATGTTGGCGCCGCCGTGCAGGGGGCCCCACAGGGCGGCGATGGCCGCGGCGCAGGAGGCGTTGATGTTCGCCAGGCTGGAGCCGACGGTGCGGACGGTCGACGCGGAGCAGTTCTGCTCGTGGTCGGCGTGCAGCAGGAGGATGAGGTTGAGGGCGTCCACGACCTCCGGGGAGGCGTGGTGCGTGTCGTACGGCATCGAGAACATCATGTGGAGGAAGTTCGCGACGTACGGCAGCTTGGGGTCGGGGTAGATGAAGGGGAGGCCCATCGACCGCCGGTAGGAATGGGCGGCGATCGTCCGCACCTTGCTGATGAGCTGGGCGGCGTCCTCGATGAACCGCTCCTCGGGCGACTCGTCCTGCTCGCCGTGGCGGGGGAAGCAGGCGATCGTGTTGACCATCGCCGAGAGGATCGCCATCGGCGGGGCGTCGACGAGGAAGCCCTCGAAGTGGTGCTTGAACGCCTCGTGGAGCGACGCATTGCGGACCAGGCGCTCGCGGAAGTCGTCCAGCTCGGCCCGGTTGGGCAGCTTGCCGAAGATCAGCAGCCAGGCGACCTCGACGAAGGTGGAGTGCTTCGCCAGCTGTTCGATCGGGATCCCGCGGTAGCGGAGTATCCCCTTCTCGCCGTCGATGAACGTGATCTCGCTGGTGCAACTGCCGGTGTTGCCATAGCCCGGGTCGAGCGTGATCAGCCCGGTGGACGAGCGGAGCTTCCCGATGTCCAGGCCCAGCTCCCCCTCGGTCCCCTCGACCACCGGCAGATCGATCGACCGGTCTTCGAACGTCAACTTCGCAGTCCGCGCCATCGCCACTCTCCACCGCGGGCTCGCGAGCGGCGACCGCCGCCGGCTAGTCCGCGCCTCGATTCGATTCAAGTCGTCGATCAACCCATTCTACACGCGGTTTTGATGTTGGGAATCATCCGCCGCCCGGGACGCGTTCGAACGATCCGTCAAGACCGAATTCCCCGACGCCAGACCGCCCCCCCGGGGGACGCCCGGCCCCGGTCGACCCTTGAGAACCGCGCGGGGCTCTGGTAGGAAGCAGGGAGAGCCTCGCGTCCGGCCTTGCGGGCGCGAGCCCGATCGACCGGGGAGGTGGAGCGATGACGGGACGTTGGACCAGGCGGGAATTGCTGGCTTACTCGGCGTTCGGGGCCGCGACGACGGGGCTCGGGGCCGTGGCGAGGGCGCAGGACGCACCGGCCGATGGAGGCGCGTCGACCTCCCCGAACGAGGCGATCACCCTCGGCTTCATCGGCGTCGGCGGGATGGGCTCCGGCCTCCTCGACATCTTCCACAAGTTCCCCGACGTCCGCGTCGCGGCGGTCTGCGACGTCCACGAGCCCCACGCGCTGCGGGCGAAAGAGGCGGCCGGCGGCAAGCCCGACGTGTACGGCGACTTCCGCAAGGTCCTCGACCGCAAGGACATCGACGCCGTCGTCATCGCGACGCCCGACCACTGGCACGCCATCCCGACCATCATGGCCTGCCAGGCCGGCAAGGACGTCTACTGCGAGAAGCCGCTGAGCCACCGCGTCGCCGAGGGGCGCGCGATGTCGGACGCCGCGGCCAAGTACAAGCGCGTCACGCAGATGGGGAACCTGATCCACGCCGGCGAGAATTACCACCGCGTCGTGGAGATCGTCCGCTCCGGCGTGCTCGGGAAGATCACCAGGACCCGCGCCTGGATGGCCTCGGACCGCGGCTCGTTCGGCCGCCCGGCCGACACCTCCCCCCCCGCCGGCTGCGACTACGACTTCTGGCTCGGCCCCGCCCCCGAGCGCCCGTTCAACCCCAACCGCTTCACCTTCAACTGGCGGTGGTACTGGGACTACGGCGGCGGCACCCTGACCGACTTCTGCTGCCACCTGATCGACCTCGTCCACTGGGCGATGGAGGTCGACGCCCCCCGCACGATCGCCGCGACCGGCGGCCGATTCGCCTTCGACGACAACGCGGAGGCCCCCGACGTCTGCGACGTGGCCTACGAGTACGAGAAGGGGGACGACCGCTTCGTCCTGGCCTGGAGCCACATCGACTCGACCGACCACGGCTTCGACGGCAAGCCCTCCGGCGTCATGTTCCAGGGGACCGAGGGGACCCTGGTGACGAACTACAACCATCACGAGGTCTTCCCCACGCAGGGGAAGACGGTGGACATCTCCCAGATCCCCCAGACGCTCCCGCGCTCGCCGGGGCACCATCGCGAATGGATCGACGCCATCCGTTCCCGCGCCACCTGCTCGTGCAACTTCGAGTACGGCCACCGGCTGACCAGCGTCGGCGAATTGGGGAACATCTCCCTGTGGACGGGCGAGAAGCTCGCCTGGGACCCCGTCGCCGAGCGGATCACCAACCACGCCGACGCCAACCAGTTCCTGACCAAGGAATACCGCAAGCCGTGGGTCCTACCCGCGATCTGACCCGCCAGCCCCGACCAGACCAGACCAGGGAGATTCGCATGATGAAACGGACGCTCATCGCCGCCGCGCTGGCGGCGGGGGTCTCGTGGTCGGCCACGGCCGGCGAGCCCAGGTGGAAGCAGCACGCGATCAACGGCCAGAGCGAGTTCGAGGCCGCCGGCGCGTTCGACGTCGACCGCGACGGCAAGCTCGACATCGTCTCGGGAGACTCCTGGTACAAGGCCCCTAACTGGGAGAAGCACCCGATCCGCGAGGTCGCCCGCGTCGGGACCTACTACAACGACTTCGCCGTGATCCCCCTGGACGTCGACGGCGACGGCGACACCGACTTCGTCACCGTCTCCTACTTCGGCAAGGACGTCGCCTGGGTGGAGAACCCCGGCAGGGCCGGCCAGGAGTGGGCCTTCCACCCGATCGACACCCCCGGGACGAGCGAGGCCGCCGTGGCCGTCGACCTCTCCGGCGACGGCATCCCCGACATCCTGCCGAACGCCACCAACGTCGTCGTCTGGTATGAGGTCGTCCCGAAGGCCGGCGGCAAGGGGGTCGAGTTCAAGAAGCACGACCTGGGGACCGAGGCCGCCGGCCACGGCGTCGGCACCGGCGACGTCAACCTCGACGGCCGCGTTGACCTGCTCACCCCCAAGGGCTGGTTCGAAGCCCCCGCCGACCCCTCGCAAGGCTCCTGGACCTGGCACCCCGACTGGGACCTGGGCGCCACCGGCATCCAGATCCTCGCCCGCGACGTCGACGGCGACGGCCTGGCCGACCTGGTCTGGGGCATGGGCCATGACTTCGGCCTCTACTGGGCCAGGCAGTCCAAGGACGCCGACGGCAAGTCCACCTGGACCAAGGCCCCCATCGACGAGGGCGTCGCCTCCGTCCACACCCTGCTCTGGGCCGACCTCGACGGCGACGGCAAGGACGACGAGATGATCACCGGCAAGCGCGTCTACGCCCACGAGATCGAGCCCGGCGACACCGACGGCTCCGTCGTCGCCTGGTACCGATTCGACCAGGACGCCAAGGCGTGGAAGAAGCACGTCATCTTCCAGGGCGAGCCCGCCAAGAACGCCCCCGAGAAGGGGCAGGACCGCCTGGCCCTCCGCGACTTCCCCCCCGGCACCGCCGGCACCGGCCTCCAGGTGACCGCCATCGACATCGACGGCGACGGCGACCTCGACCTGGTCTGCCCCGGCAAGAGCGGGCTGTACCTGTTCGAGAACCTCGGAGCCGAGTGACCCCCCTCCCCCGAGCCCCGCGCCCTTGGCGCGCCCGGGCTCGGGGCTTTATCATCCAAAGCGGCGTCCTGGACGATCGACGTCGACGACCCGGGGAAGGGGCCGAATGGAACTTAAGGAAGCGTTGGTGCAGATCACCGAGATCCGCGCCCAGATGGCGCGGTCCGAGGTGTTCCGGGGGTATCGGGCGGTGCCCGCGGCCTTCTCGGGCGTGGTCGCGCTGACGGCGGCGACGGTCCAGGCGGTCGCGCTGGCCGACCCGATCCAGCGCTACCCGGCCTACCTGTCGCTCTGGATCGGCGCGGCGGCGGTGAGCGGGACGTCGGCCGTCATGGAGATGCTGATCCGGGCCCGCAACGCCGGCTCCTCCCTGACCCGCGAGCAGACGGCGCTGGTGATCGAACAGTTCGCCCCTTGCCTTGCGGCCGGCGGGCTGACGACCCTCGTGCTGACCCGCACGGCGCCGTCGCTGGTGTGGCTGCTGCCCGGCCTCTGGCAGATGTTCTACAGCCTGGGGCTGTTCGCGACCTCGCGGCTGCTCCCCCGGCCGATGACGGCGGTGGCGGCCTTCTACGCGGCGACCGGGGCGGCGACCCTGGCGCTCGCGCAGGGCGATTGGGCGCTGAACCCGTTGGCGATGGGGCTGCCGTTCGGCGTGGGGCAGTTGCTGACCGCCGCCGTGCTCCGCCGCACCCTGGAGCGCGATCATGACCCGGCCTGAGTCCCCCATCGACGAGCCGACCGGGCGCTTCGCCTACGACGGCCTGGAGCGCATCTTCCACGAGAAGGCGCGGCTGGGGATCATGACCTCCCTGGTGACGCACTCGCGCGGGCTGGTCTTCGGCGACCTCAAGGACCTCTGCCAGCTCACCGACGGCAACCTGAGCCGGCACCTCCAGATCCTCCACGAGGCCGGATTCGTCGAGATCTGGAAGGGCTTCCACAAGAAGCGCCCGCAGACCCTCTGCCGCGTGACCGAGGAGGGCAGGCGGCGATTCCAGGAATACATCAACGTCCTGGAGACCGTGGTGCAGGACGCGCTCAAGGCGGCCTCCGCCCCGGCCGCCGGCCCCAAGTCGGCCGAGGGCTGGTCCCCCGTCTGACCGCCCGGCCGAGATCCCCCGACGAGAGGCGACGTCCATGCCCGCGGAACTCTGGCGTCCGTCGCTCGACCTGGCCCTGCACCGCAACCGGACGCGCCCGGAGATGCGGCTGGTCCAGCTCGCCACCGTCCGCCCGGACGGCGGGCCGGCGATCCGGACGGTCGTCTTCCGGGGCTTCCTGGACGACGTCCGCCGGCTGATCTTCACGACCGACTCGCGAAGCTCCAAGCGCGCCGAGATCGAGGCCGACCCCCGGGGCGAGATCTGCTGGTATTTCCCCGAGTCGCGCGAGCAATTCCGCGTCTCCGGGGTCCTGGAATTGGTCGGGCCCGGCGAGGCCGACCCGGATCTCGGCCAGGCCCGCGACGACCTCTGGGCCGAGCTGTCCGACGAGACGCGCGCCAGCTTCACCTGGCCCACGCCCCGCGAGCCCCGCGACGACATGGCGAGGTTCGCGTCGCCCCCCCCCTCCCCCGAGACGCCGGCGGAGAACTTCCTCCTCATGATCCTGACCGCGACCGCGGTGGACCACCTGGAGTTGCGGGCCATCCCCCATCATCGCTGGATCTACGAGGCCGACGCCCACGGCCGCTGGACGGGCCGCGAGGTCAATCCCTGACCCCGCGTCCCCCTTCGGCTCAGGGTCGCTTCTGGGAGAGCATCCAGTCGATCGTCGCCGGGTCGTTGTAGGCGCGATCCCAACTGTTGTGCCCCACGCCGCGGTACTCGGTGTAGTCCGGGTTCGCCCCGGCGGCGCGGAGGGCCTCGATCATCGCCCGCATCCCCAGGTGGAGGCGGGGAAAGTCGGCGTCGCCGACGAAGGCGCGGATCGGCAAGTTCTTGAGCTTTTCCGCGTCGTCGGCGCGGCCGGGGCCGCAGATCGGGACGAGCGCCGCGAACCGCTCGGGGTTGGCCGCGGCGATGCTCCACGTCCCCATCCCGCCCATCGAGAGGCCGGTGAGGACCACCCGATCCGGGTCGACGTTGAACTCCTTCGTCGCCTCGTCGAGCGCCTGGAGGGCGGCGTCCGCGTCCTCCGACCCGGCCTGCCAGGTCTGGCGGGCCTGGGGGAAGACGACGACCGCCGGCACTCCACCGCGGCCGACGATCGCCGGCCCCAGCCCCACCTGAGACTGGATCGTCCCATCCTCGCCGCGCTCGCCGGCTCCGTGCAGGAACAGGATCGCGGGCTGGCTCTTGGAGCGGTCGAGCCCCTCGGGGACGTACACAGTGTAGGCGCGGGGGCCCTGCGGCGTCTCGAGCCGGCGGACGTGGAAGCCCGCGCCCCCGCCCTCGTTGGGCGTCGGCACCCTCTGGATCATGATGTCCTTGAACTGGACCTCCATCGGGTCGCCGGAATGGACCTGGAGGGCGATGAGCCCGTCGCGGGCGACCGACTCGTCGGTCTCGCGATAGTCCACGGAGGTCACGCCGTTGAGCTGGATCGTCACCCGGTCGCCCAGGCAACGGATCATGAAGTGATTCCACCCCGACTTGTTCAGCCGGGCCAGCGCCTCGGGCGAGGCGTTCACCAGCGTCTTGTTCCGGCGCGACTCGTCGTACAGGCTCCCCCAGTAGCCGTCGCCGATGTCGGCCTGGTAGCCGGACATCTCGGTGCCGGGGACGCGGACGCTGCGGAGCTGCACGCCGCTGTTCCCCTTGCCGTCGACCACGCGGAAGGAGAGCGACAGGACGAAGTCCCGGTACGACTCCTTCGTCGCGAGGAAGACGTTGTGGTCCAGCTGGCCGCACTTGCCGACGATCATGCCGTCGCGGGCCGACCAGATCGTCTCGTCCCCTTCCCAGCCGGTCAGGTCGCGGCCGTTGAACAGCGGGACATACCCGGCCGTCTCGACGATCGGGGGCAGGCCTTCGAGCTGGCGCGACCAGTAGGTCATGATGGCGGCGTAGTAGGTGGCCCCGAGGTTCCCCTCCCCTTCCGGCGTGTTGGAGTACAGCCCGTTCTCCTTGCGGCAGCCGGCGATGAACGCCCGCAGGGCGTCGAGGTCGGGCCGCTCCTTCAGCAGGACGAGCGCCCGCAGCACGCGATACGAGCTGGCGAGGTCGGACGGCCCGTCCACCTTCGACCACCCGCCGTCGGGGCGCTGGCCCGACTTGATGGCCTCGACGGCCGCGTCGCGATCCGCCAGCTCGGCGCCGGCCCGGAGGACGGTCGCGGCGACCGTGCCGGCGACGAACGCCTGGCCGGGCCCCTCGGGGTAGGTGCCGTCCGGGTTGGCCAGCTTGCGGATCTGGTCCAGCCAGCGCGCCTGGTCGTCCGACTTCCCGCCGACGGCCTCAAGCCCGGCGATCGCCATCCGGACCTGCTCGTCTTCCCTGGCGTGCTCGCCGAAGAACGCGACCGCGGAGTCGACCAGCTCCTTGTCGGCGATCTTCAACTCCCCCGCGGCCAGCAGGCCGATGGAGGTCGCCAGCGACTCGGGCTCGCCCCCCGGCTTGGGGGCGAAGCCCTCGCCGGCGCGGCACGAGCGGACGTACTCGATGCACTTCAGCACGTCGGGGATGGAGCCGCCGACATACTTCAGGATGCGGACCGCCCCGCTGGTGGAGCCGAGCGTCGACGCCTCCCCCGGCGCGGGGGCGAAGCCGCCGTCGGGATTCTGGAGCGACGCGACGTAGGCGGCCGTCTGGGCGAGTTCGGCGGGCGACTGGCCCCGCGACTCGGTCGTCGCGACCAGCGCGATCATGGCGAGGGCGACGAGGGAAGGCAGGCGTCTCATGGCGTTGGGGGCTCCTGGGAGGATAGTCGCCGGGGCGGCCGGGCGGGATCGGCCGGGACGACCCGGGCGCGTCCTCAGTCTGCCGCGCCGGCGGGGGTCGGGCAACGCCGTGCCCCGGCGGTCCCCCATCACCGGACCGCCGCGCCGTGGCTTCGTTCGCGCGCCGAGGGCTCCGGGGAAATCGGCGTTAATCGCTACCCGAACTTGCCTTGCGACGCAATCAAGTTGGCTTCGTTCGTCATTTTCGAAGTGATTTCCTCGCGTCGCCCGCGCCGCTCGCGAGAGCAAGGGCTTCGATCCGACGTCTTCCCACCTCGCGGGGGAGGACAGGCCGGGAAGCGGTCAGGAGAGGGGGCGGCCTCTCGCGCGACGGAGGAGCGATCCGCCGTCGCGCCGGGGAGCTTCCCCGCTTCCCTTAGTCCGATTGCAACTTGTCAAGGAACGGGAGCATCGAACACTCGTATGCTCCGCGGCGGGAGGCGTGGGATTTCACGTTTCTGGATTTATTCCCGGAGCGCTCGACCTGACCCGCGACGCGCGATTGGGCAAGATCGACCGAAGGGGCCGGCGATGGCGTCGCCACGGATCCTCGTCTAAGATGCACGGGACGCCCAGGGAGCGAAGCCGAGATCCCGCCGGAGAAGCCGCCCGATGAACAGCCCGTCCGTACCGTCGCCCTCGCCTCGTGGAATCGCGCGGCTCGCATGGTCCTTCGCCCTCCTTGTCCTCGCGGCGCTGCCGCAATCGGCCCTCGCCGCGGAGGATCTCGGCTTCCCCGAGGCCTACGCCGTCAAGGGGGCGAAGCTGTTCATCGCCCCCGGCAACGTCGTCGACGACGGCGTGCTGGTCATCCGGCGCGGCCTGATCGAGGCCGCCGGCCCCGCGGCCGACGTCGCCGTGCCGTTCGACGCCGAGGTGATCGACGGCAAGGGTCTGGTCGTCTACCCGGGGTTCATCGACCTGTTCACGTCCGCCGGCCAGCGCCAGGGCGTGGAACGGTCGATCACCGGCAAGGGCCGTCCGGTGGATCTCTCCGAGACCACCCTCGCCGCCACGCCGGACGACAACCGCAAGGGGCTCACCCCCGAATTCCTCGCCGCCGACGCCCTGGAACTGGGCGACTCCCTCGCCGAGCCGCGCCGGAAGCTCGGCTTCACCGACCTCCTTTCGGTCCCCACCGGCGCCATCGCCACGGGCCGGAGCGCCCTCGTCAGCTTGACCGGCCAGCCGCGCCGCGACGCCCTGTTGAAGTCCCCCGTCGCCCTCCATATCGAAGTCGCGCCTCCGCGCGATCCCTCGACGGGGAGCGGTCAGCCGGCCCAGGGAGGCCCCCGTGGGCGCGGCGCGGGCGGCTCGGAGAACCCGTATCCCCGCGTCTTGATGGGGGCCGTCGCCCACCTGCGGCAGGCGATGAGCGACGCCGAGCATCACGAGCGAATGCTCGCGTATCACAAGGAGCAGGGCGGCGCCACCGTCCCGGACGACCCCGCGCTCGAGGTGCTGGCCCAGGCTCGCGCGAAGTCCATCCCCGTCTGGTGGCAGGCCGAGACCCGCGACGAGATCCATCGCGCGCTCGACCTCGCCGGCGAGTTCGGCACGACGGCCGTCATCGTCGGCGGTCGAGAGGCCCACAAGGTCATCGATCGGCTCAAGGCCGAGAAGGTCCCCGTCGTCCTGCGGCTCGACTTCCCCGAGGAGCCGAAGACCCCGACCGAGGAAGAATACCGCAAGCGCCCAGACGCCCGGCGCGACGTGCCCCTGCGCGTCCTCGTCGACCACCACGAGCGCTGGAAGGAGCGCGTCGCGACGGCCGGACTGCTCGCGAAGGAGGGCGTGCCGTTCGCCATCGGGACCGAGGGCGTCGACAAGCTGGAGAACGTCCCCGCGCGGCTCCGCGCCCTGATCGCCCAGGGGCTCGCCCCCGAGAAGGCCGTCGAGGCGCTCACGATCTCCGCCGCCAGGCTCGCGGGGATGGAGGGTCGGCTCGGGACGCTGGAGCCCGGGAAATTGGCCCACGTCGTCGCCTTCTCCGCCCCCATCCAGGACGACAAGGCGAAGGTCCGCCATGCCTTCATCGACGGCCACAAGTTCGACCTGAGCCCCGTCGGCAAGCCCGACGGAGGGGAGGAGAAGAAGCAGGACGACAAGAAGCCCGAGGACAAGAAGCAGGACGACAAGAAGCCGGGGGAGAATAAGGAGCCGACCACGCCCTTCGTCGACGACCCGACCGAGCTGGACTCCGACCGCAAGCCCAGGATTCGCACCGGCGGCGACGTGTTCATCAAGGACGCCCTGATCGTCACCGGGACCAACGGGACGATCCCCAAGGGTTCGATCCTGATCGAGAAGGGGCGAATCAAGGCGATCGGCGCGGAGCTGAAGGCACCGGAAGGGACGGCGGTGATCGACGCGACTGGGCTGGTCGCGGCCCCGGGGGCGATCGACACGCATTCGCACATCGCGATCCAGGGGGGCGTCAACGAGTTCAGCCTGTCGGTCGTCCCGGACGTCCGGGTCAAGGACGTGGTGACCGGCGACGACGTGGCTATCTACCGCGCCGTCGCCGGTGGGACCACGGCCGCGCGACTGCTGCACGGCTCGGCCAACGTCATCGGCGGGCAGGACGCCGTCATCAAGTTGAAGTATGGGCTCCCCGGCCGCGACCTCATCGTCCGCGAAGGCCCCCAGGGGGTGAAGTTCGCCCTCGGCGAGAACGTCACGCGCACGCAGGGCCGGTTCCCGAACACCCGCATGGGGGTGGAGTCGGTCATCGCGGGCGCGTTCGAGGAGGCCATCGCCTACAAGAAGGCCTGGGCGGAGCACGAGGCGAAGGTCGCCGCCGGGGGGGGCCAGGCCGGCCCGCCGCCGCGCCGGGACTTCCGGCTCGAAGCCCTGCAAGCGATCCTCGACGGCTCCATCAAGATCCACAGCCACTGCTACCGGGCCGACGAGATCCTGATGCTCCTGCGGCTCGCCGAACGCTACGGCGTGCGGGTGCAGTCGCTCCAACACGTCCTGGAAGGTTACAAGGTCGCCGCGGAGATCGCGGCGCATGGCGCCCACGCCTCCACGTTCTCCGACTGGTGGGCCTACAAGATCGAGGCGTACGACGCCATCCCGTTCAACGCCATGCTCATGACCCGGGCCGGCGTGTCGGCCTCGATCAAGAGCGACTCCGACGAGCTGATCCGGCACCTCTACCACGAGGCGGCCAAGATGGTGAAGTTCGGCGGCGCGACCGAGGAACAGGCGCTGGCGTTCGTCACGATCAATCCCGCCAAGGAACTCGGCCGCGAGGATCGGGTGGGCTCGCTGGAGGTCGGCAAGGACGGCGACGTCGCCCTGTTCAACGGCCACCCGCTCGACGCCTTCTCGCGCTGCGAGATGACCCTGATCGAGGGGGAAGTCTACTTCCAGCGCGACCCGGCCCCCCGCCCGGGCGACCACGCCAGGATGCCCGGCGTCCCCGGCGCGGGCGATCGCGCCCCGCTCGGGTTCACCCCGCAGCCGAAGCAGGCCTACGCCCTGGTCGGCGCGAGGCTCCACCCGGTCTCCGGGCCGACGATCGAGGACGGCGTCCTGGTCGTCCGGGACGGCAAGATCGAGGCGATCGGCCCCGCCGGCACGCCCGTCCCCCCCGAGGCCCAGACGCTGGAGGCGAAGGGCCTGGACGTCTGGCCCGGCCTGATCGACGCCGGGACGACCGTCGGCCTGGCGGAGATCGGCAGCCTGCGGGAGACCCTCGACTTCGCCGACGCCGCGCGGTACCAGCCCGAGCTGCGCGCCGCCGTCGCCCTCCGCGCCGACAGCGAGCACGTCCGGACCACCAGGGCCAACGGCGTCCTGGCCGGGCTGGTGGAGCCGTCCGGCGGCGTCATCTCCGGTCAGGCGTCGCTGGCGAACTTCGCCGGCTGGCTCCCCGGCGAGATGGCGTTCGTCGACGCCGCCGCCCTCTCCGTCAACATCCCGCGCCACGTCCAACGCCCCCTCGGCGCGCGAGGGGACGAGCCCGACCCCAACGCCCGTCGTCGGGAGCAGCTGGACGACCTTAAGGAGCAGTTCGTCAAGGCGAGGCGGTACGCCGAGGTCGTCGCCGAGGCCGGGGAGAAGGGCCTCCCCGCGCCGAAGGTCGACGCGAGGCTGGCGGCGCTCGCCCCGTACGCCAGGGGGGAGAAGCCGGTGATCCTCCACGCCGACGCGCGGACGGACATCCTCGACGCCCTGGCGCTGGCGAAGGAGCTGAAGCTCAAGGCGGCCATCTCGGGCGCGGCCGACGCCTGGAAGGTCGCCGGCGCGATCAAGGAGGCGGGCGTCCCCGTCCTGGTCGCCGGGACGATGAACGTGCCGGGCCGGGAGCACGAGCCGTATGACGCCCCCTACGCCAATCCGGCCAGGCTCCACGCGGCGGGCGTGACGTTCGCGATCCGGTCGGCGCCCGGGGCCTCGTCCCCCCGCAACTCGCGGCTCCTGCCGTTCGAGGCGGCCATGGCGTCGGCGTTCGGGCTGCCGGAGGACGAGGCGGTGAAGGCCGTCACGCTGTACCCCGCCCAGATCCTCGGGATCGGGGATCGGCTGGGCTCGCTGGAGGTCGGCAAGCGCGCGAACCTGGTCGTGACCTCCGGCCACATCCTCCAGGCGACGACGCCTGTCCACCTGCTGTTCATCGACGGCAGGCCGGTCGAGCCGACCAGCCGGCACACCGAGCTTTACGAGGAGTACGGCCGCCGCCTCGACGAGGTGAAGGGGGGCCGGGCGCCGCTGGGCCTCGATCGGCCGGCGGCGGGGGGGGCGGGCTGAGAGAGGGAGGCGCCTAGCGCCGGGCGAGGACCTCGCCCGGCGCTGGGGGCCTCACAGGTCTTCGTCGGCGGCGAGGCCGCAGTGGACGGCGTCGGGATCGGGGGTCGCCGGGGGATTCCAGGCGCGAGGCTCCGCCCCGCCGGGGGTGTGGGCGGCGAGGATCCGCCCCAGCGCGGCCCGATGGTCCGCCTGGCTGACGTACTCCGCCACGCCGAGCCTGTAGAGGAGCGTCGCCTCGTCCACCCGGTAGTGCTTCGCCACGATCACCACCGGGATCTGCCGGGTCTGGACCGAGTCCTTCCACAGCAACTCCTCCAGCCCCTCGATCCGGGCCGTGTCGTCGGCCCAGTCGACGACGACCGTGTCGGGCTTGGTACACCCCAGCAGGTGCGCCGCCTCCGACATCGTCTCCGCGACGATGAGCCGCCAGCGGCCGGCCTCCGTCAGGGCGGGTCGCATGGCGACCAGCCATTCCGCATCTTTCGTGACCGCGAGGATCGTCGTGCCCTTCATGACCCGTCCTGCATTCTCGTGCTGTAGAGCAAGGCCAGCTAGCCTGGGCGACGCCAGGCGGTGGGGCGGCGATTCTAGGTCCTCGTCGCCATCTTAGGGGAACGCAAAATCTCGGCCGTGACGACGAGATTTCTCGGCGATTTTCCCGAAGCCGGCCCGTCCATCCATGTTCCACCCTGGCCGTTCGGCGTCGAAGTATCGCCGAACACGACCGTAGCACGCTCAGGGGAAGAGTCTAAGACATGGGAACTGGTTTGTAGATACGTCTCCGCGATTTTCCCCCCGGGCGATGCCCCGCGGCCATGGTTGGGGCCATCGCGCGCCCGGGACATTGATTTGGTGCAACACGGCGAGTCTTTTTCGCGTCAACACGCCCAATCGAGCATGCGCCCGCGAGACCGCGCATGGCGTGCGAAACGCGCCCGCGGGGTTCCCGAGGATTGCTTCGAGGCGCGCGAACGGTCACGATCGGGGGCCGCCCATGGGGCTGGTTGCCTACACGAAATCCCACCGAGGAGACCAAGGGTCATGGCCAGAGGAAGAATGCGACGATTCGCGACGGTCGCGGCGGCGGCGTGCCTGGGGCTGCTCTCGCCCGCCTCGCGGGCGATCGCCGACGACGGCGACGCGCGGGGCCTGCGCATCGAGTTCGTGGACGTGCAAGGCGGGGCCGCGACCCTGATCGTGACGCCGGAGGGCGAGAGCATCCTGGTCGACTCCGGCTGGCCGGGCGAGAACGGCCGCGACCCCGACCGGATCGTCCGGGCGCTGAAGGCCGCCGGCCGCGAGCGGATCGACCACCTGGTCACGACCCACTGGCACATGGACCACTACGGCGGCGTCGCCGGCCTGGCCGAGCGGGTGGAGATCGTCCGGTTCTGGGATCGCGGCCTCCCCGAGGACGGCCCCGGCGGCGACTTCCCCGACGGGCCGAAGGCCGACGACCCGCTCGCGATCGCCTATCGCGAGGCCTCCCGGGGCAAGCGGACCGCCCTGAAGCCCGGCGACAAGCTCCCCCTGCGCGGGGATATCTCGGCCGTCGTCCTGGCGGCGTCGGGCGAGACGATCGCCGCCCCGGCGGGAGCGGCCCACAACCCGCGCTGCGAATCGGCGCCGGCCGACCACCAGCCCGACCGTTCCGACAACGCGATGAGCATCGTGCTGAAGTTCCGCCTCGGCGACTTCGACTTCCTCGACTGCGGCGACCTGACGTGGAACATTGAGAAGAACCTGGTTTGCCCGGTCGACCTGGTCGGCGCGGTCGACCTGTTCCAGGTGACCCATCACGGGATGGACATCTCCAACCATCCCACGTTCCTCGCGACGATCGCCCCGACGGTGGCCGTGACGAACAACGGCCCGCGCAAGGGGGGGGCGGCGGCGACGTTCCATCGCCTCAAGTCCCTGCCGTCGGTCCGGGCCGTCTACCAGCACCACCGCAACGCCCAGACCGGCGACGAGGATAACGCCGATCCGTCGATGATCGCCAACGTCGACCCGGCCGGCGGCCGCAACATTCGCGTGACGGTCGCCCCGGACGGGAAGACCTACGCGGTGCAACTCGGCGACGACGGGCCGGGGCGGACGTTCGAGTCGAAGTGAGCCCCGCGAGCGATCAGGCCGAGGCGGCTTGCGAGCGGGCCGCCTCGGGCCTCGCCCCCTTCTTGCGGGCGATCGGCTGGTGCTTCCAGCGGCGATGGAGCCAGAGATACTGCGAGGGGTCCTGCCGGATCAGCTCCTCCAGGGCGCTCGTGTAGCGCTGGGTGAGCAGGCGGGCGTCCTCGACCCCTCCGGTGAACTCGCCGGGCTCGATGATCTGGGCGCACCGCAGCTCGTAGCGGAAGCCGGGCCCGATCCGGCGGGCGACCCCCACCACCACCGGGGCCTGGTGCTCGATCGCCAACAGCGCGATGGCCTTGTGGGTGGAGGCGGGCCGGCCGAAGAAGTCGACGAACATGCCCCGCTGGCCGGCGTCCTGGTCGGCCAGCATCGAGAGCGGCCGGCGCGACTCCAGCACCTCGACGATCTGGTCGTAGCCCCCGGCCTTGGGGATCATCTTCTGGCCGGTGCTCTCTCGGAACGACTTGAGGTAGCGTTCCAGATAGGGATTGTCGAGCGTCCGGGCCACCGACCACGTCGGGAAGCCGAACAGGCCGAAGAGGTAGCCGGCGATCTCCCAGTTGCCGTAATGGCCCGTCAGGAGGATGACCGGCTCGCCGGAGATGAGCCTGTCGAGCACCGGCGCGTGCCCGGCGAGCTCGATGTACTGGCGGTAGTTCTCCAGCCGTATGCGCTTCGGCGTGTGGAAGATCTCCATCAGCATCATGCAGAAGTGCCGATAGACGCCCCGGACGGCCTGGTCGCGCTCGGCCTCCGTCATGGAGTCGCCGTACGCGAGCCGGAGGTTCTCCATCCCGACCAGGCGATGCCGCTTGTCGACCGTGTAGAGCAGCCAGGCCAGCCCTCGCGCCAGGGCGTACGACTGCCGGATCGACATCGACTGGACGACGAAGACGAGCGACCGGACCACCAGGTAGACCAGGTAATCCAGCCAGGGCCGTTGGACTTTCTTCCGTGCCATCTCGAGGTCGCTCCTTGACGCTCGGCTGAGGGAGGCCGCGAGTATGGCCCGAATCCGCCGAGGCGTCAAGGTTCGCCGGCCCCCCCTCCCCGCCGGAAGACGGGCCCGTCCGGAGGAGGCGAGCATCCTCATGCCAACGCATGTTGGACCTATCCGCATTTTCGGTGGGCTCTGACACGCGACGCGCGGCGTCCTCGCTCGTCGGTGGCCCCCGTGTGGTCGCCGGCGTACCGTGGGAAGGGGGAGCGATTCGGCCCGATCCGCCTCGTCAGGTCAGCATGAAGGTGCCCACGCCATGATCTCGCGCCTCGCCCCGACGATCGGCCTCGTCCTGATCGCGTCGCTGGTTGCGCGAGCGACTCCGCCCCAGGACGCCGAACGACCTCGACTGATCGTGCTGACCGACATCAGCAGCCTGGTCGCCGGGGAGGCCGAGCCCGATGACGGCCAATCGCTGATCCGACTGATGCTCTACTCGAACGAGTTCGACATCGAGGGCCTCGTCGCCTCGTCGAACCTGGGCCACGGCCAGAGTGTCCGGCCCGAGTTGATCCGGCGCGTCGTGGACGCCTATGGCATGGCGCGGCCCAATCTCCTCCTGCACGACGACCGCTACCCGCCCGCCGATGACCTGCGGGACGTCATCAAGGCGGGGCGGCCGGTCGCGGGTCCGAAGGTCCCCGTCGCCGACAGCGTGGGGGACGGCAAGGACACCGAGGGGTCGCACTGGATCATCCGGGTCGTGGACTCGCCCGACCCCCGACCCGTCTGGGTCGTCATCTGGGGCGGCTCGGCGGACCTTGCGCAGGCGCTCTGGAAGGTTCGTCGGGAACGCGGTCCCGAGGAGTTGGGCCGCTTCCTGGCGAAGCTCCGGGTCCACTCCATCGGCGACCAGGACTCGACCGGCCCGTGGATACGGGAGCAGTTCCCGGAGCTGTTGACGATCGTCCAGCGGAGGGCCTACCGGGGGATGTACCGGGGCGGCGACGCCGATCTGGTGTCTCCCGCCTGGGTGCGGGAGAACATCCATGGCCACGGGCCGCTCGGTGGCCTCTACCCGGACTACGACGGCGGCGACATCTGGTCGACCGAGCTTGGCCCGGTCCGTGGGATCAAGGAGGGTGACTCGCCGTCGTTCCTCTCGCTGGTCCCCAACGGGCTGTTCGACCCGGATCACCCCCGCCTGGGGAGTTGGGGCGGGCGGTTCGAGGGCGAAGGCGAGCGTTTGCACGACGTGGCGGACGCCGACCTCGACACCTCGGGCGACCCGGACCCCCGGATGTCCTCGGTCTACCGCTGGCGACCGGCGTTTCAGGCCGACTTCGCCGCCCGCCTCGACTGGTGCGTCAAGCCTTTCGCCGAAGCCAACCACCCGCCGACCGTCAGGATCTCCGGGGACCGGGAGCGGGACATCAAGGTCGGCGGCGAGCTGACCATCGACGCCGGCGGCACGACCGATCCGGACGGCGATGAGATGGACTTCGCCTGGGACGTCTATCCCGCTGAGACCGGCCTCGCGGGCATGATCCGCGTCGAGGGCCGGGACACGAAGAGGCCGAGGCTCGTCATCCCGCCGGCTATGGCGGGCAAGACGGTCCCGGTCCTCATCTCCGTCACCGACCGTGGCCGCCCGAGGCTGACCCGGTATGCGCGCGTCCTCGTCAAGGTCGCGGCGGCCGAGTGAAATCACCGCCCTTCGCTGGCCCGAACGAGGTGGATCGGCATCGCATCCTCACGCCGACGGCGGGTCGTCGGCCAACGGCAGGGTGACGGCGCGGCCCTCGCGGGCGGAGCGGTAGATGGCGCGGATGATCTCGACGGACTTGCGGCCCTCGCGACCGTCGACGACGGGCTCGGTGGACTCGTCGATGGCGCGGAGGAAATCGGCGATCTGCTCGCGATGACCCAGGTGGCTGATGCCGCGGGGGTCGCTCGCGCCGGAGTTCCCGGCGGAACGGCCGGCGATGGCCGCCAGGATGATGTTGTCGCTGGGGATCTTCTCCTGGAAGTCCCACAGGGTCACGTCGTCCTGCTCGACCCGCGCCGAGCCGCGGTCGCCGTGGATCTCGATCCGCTTCGAGAGGCCGGGATAGGCGCTCGTGGCCGCCTGGATCGTCCCGAGCGCCCCGTTCTTGAAGCGGACGCTGGCGACGGCCGTGTCCTCCACCTCGATGCGGACGTGGGCCAGGGTGGCCGCGTGGGCGACGACCGACTCGACGTCGCCCATCAGCCAGTAGAGCAGGTCGACGTTATGGATCGCCTGGTTCATCAGCGCCCCGCCGCCGTCGAGCTTCCACGTCCCGCGCCAGCCGCCGGAGTCGTAGTACTCCTGCGTGCGCCACCACTTGACGTGGGTGTCGCCGAGGGTCAGCCGTCCGAAGCGGCCCGCCTCGACGGCCTCCTTGACGCGGGCGTTGGCGGGGGAGAACCGCGAGGGGAAGATGGCGCAGAGGCGGACGCCGGCCCGATCGCAGGCGTCGATGATGGCGTCGCAGCGCTCGAGGTTGATCTCCAGCGGCTTCTCGACGATGACGTGCTTGCCCGCCCTCGCCGCCTGGACGGCCGGCTCCATGTGGGCGCCGCTGGGGGTGCAGACGCAGACGACGTCGAGGTCGGGCCGGCGCAGCATCTCGGCGAGGTCATCGTAAGTCTGGCAGGAGTGCCCCGCGATGCCGGCGATCTTCTCCGCGTTCGAGCGGTCGCGGCTGTAGGCGGCGACGACCCGCGCCCCGTCGATCTCGTTCACGGCGTTGGCGTGAAACTCCGCGATCATCCCGCAGCCGATGATCCCGATCCCGTGTTCGGCCATGGCTCCCCCACCTTTACCTTTCAGACGAGACGGATCTCGGCGATCTTCCGCTTGCCCACCCGGACGATCAGGCCGTCCTTCACGTAGATCAGCGCCTTCACGTCGGTGACGGCCTCGCGGTTCGGCCCGACGTTGAAGCCCCCCCCCTCGATGTCGCGGCGGGCGTTAGACGTGCTGGAGGCGAAGCCGATCTCCTTGATGAGGTTCGGCGCGGAGATGCGGCCCTCGGCGTCGAGCTTGTCGGCCGCGAGGTGGACCACCGGGATCTCCAGCGGGTCTTCCCCGGCCGAGCGGCGGCGGAACGCCTCGGCGGCGCGGTCGGCGGCCTCCCGCCCGTGGTACTGCTCGACGATCGCCTTGCCGAGCGCCTCCTTGGCGTCGCGAGGGTTCGCCCCCTCGGCCAGCAGCTCCTTGACGCGCTCCTCGGTGAAGTCGGTCAGCAGGGTGAAGTACTGGGCCATCGGCTCGTCGGGGACGCTCATCACCTTGCCGAACTGCTGCTCCGGCGACTCGGCCACGCCGATGTAGTTCCCCAGGCTCTTGCCCATCCGTCGCGTGCCGTCGGTGCCGACGAGGATCGGCATCGTCATGGCGATCTGCGGCTCCTGGCCCCGCGACGGCTGCAACTGGCGGGCGACCATGAGGCTGAAGAGCTGCTCGGTCCCGCCAAGTTCCACGTCGGCGTTGATCTCGACCGAGTCCCAGCCCTGCATCAGGGGGTAGAGGCACTCGTGGAGGTAGACGGGCTTCTCGGCGGCGATGCGGTTGGCGAAGTCCTCCCGGGCGGATATCTGGCCCAGCGTCATCCGACGCATGAGGTCCAGCACGTCCAGGAACTCCCACTTGCCGAACCAGTCGCCGTTGTGGTGGACCTCCGCCTTCTCCAGGTCGATGATCCGCCCGACCTGCTTCAGGTAGTCTCGGGCGTTCTCGGCGACCTGCTCCTTCGTCAGGGCCGACCGGGTCTCGTCGCGGCCGGAGGGGTCCCCGACGAGCGCGGTGTAGTTGCCGATGATGATGACGGCCGTGTGACCGAGGTCCTGGAACTGCCGCAGCTTGCGGAGCGGGACCGTGTGCCCGAGGTGGACGTCGATGCCGGTCGGGTCGATGCCGTACTTGACCCGCAGGGGGCGGTTTTCCCGCGCCGAGCGATCCAGCTTCTTGAGGAATTCCCCCTCGGGGACGATCTGATCCACGCCGCGGCGGAGGATCTCAAGCTGCTCTTTGACGTCCAGCATCGTTTCCATCCGGCTATAGGGTCGGGCCGCGCGCCCGGTCGGGGCGGCCGTCGATCCGCCGATTCTAGAGGCCGGGGGCCGGGCGCACAAGGTAGCCCGAGGGCGCAAGGGTTGCTAGGATGAGCCGTTCGGATCGGTATCGGCTTGCGCCCAGGCACCGCCGCGAGGCCCCATGACGTCGCCACAAGTCCAGTCCTCCTTCCTCCTCGTCGTCTCGATGCTCCTCCAGATGATCATCTTCGGGATGGTCGCGGCGTGGCTCTGGGCCGGCGCGCGCCTGCTCGGGGGCCGGGGGCTCCCCCGGGTCGAGCCGTTCGCCCCGCCGCGACCGGCGACGTGGGGGCCTGGGACGCTCCTGGCGCTGTTCGTCGCCTACTTCGCCGCCCAGATGGCGGCGTCGACCGTCTATCAGGCGGTCGTCGGCGTGGACCTGGCCGAGGTGTCGTCCCGGTACCTGGCGGAGAACGACGGCCCCGTCGTCGATCCGGCCGAGGGGGGGGAGGGCCAGGACAGGGACCGACGCTCCGCGGGCGACGCCACGCACCTCATGGGCTGGAACGCGACGTCCAGCCTCCTGTACCTGGCGGCGTTCCCGTGGATCTTCCGGCGCGTCTCCGGGGCGAGGCTGGCCGACCTGGGGTTCGTCCGCGAACGTCTCGGCGAGCAGGCACGGGTCGGGATCGTCGCCGCGCTGCTGGTCTCGCCGGCGGTCTACGCCATCCACGCCCTCGCGGCGCGGGCGTTCCCGCGCCAGGCCCATCCGGTCGAGCAGATGCTGACGACCGAGTTTTCGCTGTCGACGGCGGCGATCTCGCTGCTAGGGGCGGTCGTGCTGGCGCCCATCGTCGAGGAACTGGCCTTCCGGGGCGTGCTTCAGGGCTGGCTTGTCCGCGTCTCCCGGGGCCTATCCGGCCGCGATCGCACCGACGAATCGGCGGCCGAATCGGGCCCACGCGGGGCGATGCCGGGGGTCGTCCTGGCCTCGGCCCTGTTCGCCGCGATCCACTCGCCGCAGTGGCCGGCGCCCATCGCCCTCTTCCTGCTGGCCCTGGTGATGGGCCTGGTCAAGGAGAAGACCGGGAGCCTGACGGCCGCGATCGTCATCCATGCGCTGTTCAACGCGACGAGCACCCTGGGGATGCTGTTCGCGCAGCTCGGCGGCGGGCGCGACCCGGCCGTCCCCCCCCCCGCCGGCTGGCTGTCCTGGCTGGCGGCGATGTTCATCTAACGGCGCGAGAAACGTCGCTTTCCCGACGCGTGCGGGGATCTGGAAATCAGCGCCCCGAGGGCGCGATTTTAGTGGACGCCGGGGGCGGCGACTGATAAGTTTTTTCGAAGATGACGCGGCTCCCCGGGGCCGGTGCCCGGCGGGCGGCGTCGTCGGCCTTCGCGGCCCGCCGCGAGGACGCCGGCTGAAGTGGTGGCCGGATTCGTCCGATTGTGTTACGGTTCGCGACCGTCGCGGTTCGCCGGCCGGTCCCCCATCGTGCGGGGGGGCGGGCCGGCCGGGCCCGTCGGGTCGCGAGCGGCGGACGACGAAGGAGTCGGGCCTCCCGCCATGCATGGCGAGGCCGCCGGGGATCGGGATCCCGGGCGGTCCAACGGAGTGGGGAAGCGTCGGCGCGCGGTTCGCGCCGGCGCGAGCGTCCTTTCGGGAGTTTGGTCTTCGATGAGCGACGACAGTAGCAGGCAGACGACCTCGACGGAGCCGGGATTCGAATGGGCCGGGGCCGTCGCCCGGGTCCGCCGCGGCGGGAAGTCGCCCCGCGCGGGACGCCGCGCCGCCCTCCTGGGGGCGCTGACCGCCGCCTACGCCAACACCTCCCGCAACGGTCGCGCCGCCGACCGGACCGCCAACGGACGCTGAGGTCCCGCGGCGACAAGCCGGCCCTCGCGCCGGTGCATGAATCCGATCTCGCCGAGCCATCCCCCGGACACGCGCCCGGGGCGAGAGGTTCGGCGAAGTTCGTCCCCGCCCCGACATCCCCGCCCGAGAAAGGCCCCTCCGATTTCCAGCGACCTTTCGGCCGACGCGATCGAGGCCGAGTATCTCTTCCGCGACTGCGTCCTGACGGTCAGGCGCGGTCGCCCGCTCCCCATCGGGGCCGTCCCGCTGGCGAACGGGGTCAACTTCGTGGTCGTGTGCCGCCACGCCACCGCCGTCTGGCTCGTCCTGGGCGACCCGACGACGCGGGGGTTCGAGACCGAGATCCAGCTCGATCCCCGCCTCAACCGCGCCGGCGACCACTGGCATGTCCGCGTCGACGGCCTGCCGCTGGAATTCTGCTACGGCTATCGGGTCGACGGCCCGTCCGGCGGCGGATTCCGGTTCAATCCGCGCGCGACCCTGCTCGACCCGTGCGCGCGCGCGGTGTCAAACGGCGGGGCCTGGGGCGAGCCGTCCTCCAGCCCGAGGCGCAGCCTGGTGGCCGAGGAGATGATCGAGCGCGAGCCGGTCGTCGCCCCGGAGACGCCCCTGGAAGACACCATCATCTATGAGCTGCACGTCCGCGGCTACACGATCGACCCCAGCTCCGGGGCGCGGCACCCCGGGACGTTCGACGCGCTTGCGGGGAAGATCGGGTACCTGCGCGAGCTGGGCGTGACGGCCGTGGAGCTGCTGCCGGTCGACGAGTTCGACGAGACCGACTGCGCCTACGTCAACCCGCTGACCGGCGAACGGCTCCTGAACTTCTGGGGCTACAACACGATCGCGTTCTCCGCCCCCAAGGCCACCTACGCCGCGAGTCGCGGCTCGTCCGGCCCGTGGCGGGAGTTCGGGGCGATGGTCGACGCCTTCCACGAGGAGGGCCTGGAGGTCGTCCTCGACATCGTCTTCAACCACACGGCGGAATCCGACGAGAACGGCCCGACCTACAGCTTCCGGGGGCTCGACAACCCGCTGTACTACATGCTCGACGAGAAGGGGAACTACCTGAACTTCTCGGGCTGCGGCAACAGCTTCAACACCGACCACCCGGTCGTCCGCAACTTCCTGCTCCACTGCCTGCGGCAGTGGGTCGCCGAGGCGGGGGTCGACGGCTTCCGGTTCGACCTGGCCTCCGTCCTGGGCCGGGATCGCCGGGGCGACGTGCTGATGAGCCCCCCCACGATCAACCGGATCTCCGAGGACTCGCTCCTCTACCGCACCAAGCTCATCGCCGAGCCCTGGGACGCGGGGGGGCTCTACCAGGTGGGCACGTTCCCCGGCGGGGCCCGCTGGTCCGACTGGAACGGCCGCTATCGCGACGACGTCAGGCGCTTCTGGCGCGGCGACCTGGGGATGACGTCGGACCTGGCCACCCGCCTCTGCGGCAGCGACGACCTCTACGCCGGCCGCGGGCCGCTGCATTCGATCAATTTCGTCTGCTGCCACGACGGCTTCACGCTCTGGGACCTCGTCTCTTACGACCACAAGCACAACGAGCCCAACGGCGAGGGGAACCGCGACGGCAGCGACGCCAACTTCTCGTGGAACTGCGGGGTCGAGGGCCCGACCGACGACCCCGAGGTGCTGGCCATCCGCCGGCGGCAGGTCCGCAACCTGATGGCGACCCTGCTCCTCTCCCAGGGCGTCCCGATGATCCTCGGCGGCGACGAGTTCCTGCGCACCCAGCGCGGGAACAACAACGCCTGGTGCCAGGACAACTCGATCAGCTGGGTCGACTGGACGCTCGCCCGGGACAACGCCGACTTCCTCCGGTTCACCCGGAAGATGATCGCGCTGAGGAAGGCCCATCCGGTGTTCCGCCGGCGAACGTTCTTCGGCGCGACGGGGGGGACGCCCGAGATCCTCTGGCACGGCCTCCAGCCGGTCCGGCCCGACTTCTCCCACGAGAGCCGCGTCCTGGCGTTCGCGCTCGACGGCCGGCGTTGCGACCGGCAAGGCGTGATCGATCGCGACTTCTACGTCGCCATGAACGCGGGGCCGGAGGACCGGGAGTTCCTGATCCCCGCCTCTCCCTCGGGCCGCGGGTGGCGTCGGGTGGTCGACACCGCGCTCCCCTCGCCCGACGACATCAGCGACGTCGACGCCGGGCCGACTGTGGAAGTCATGTCGACCTACGACGTCCGAAGCCGGTCGATGATCGTCCTGGCGTCGCAAGCCTGAGCGGCCGGGGGCCGCCGGGCGGCGGGACGGCCACCAGATGGGCGTGAGCTCCCCGACAAGGACTCGAACCTTGAACCTAGCGGTTAACAGCCGCTCGCTCTACCGATTGAGCTATCGGGGAATGGTGAAGGCGGGGGCCGTCGGTCGCGTGGGCACCGACGGTTCGGAGCGGAGGCCGGTTGTTAATCGGCCTCAGCTCCCCGACAAGGACTCGAACCTTGAACCTAGCGGTTAACAGCCGCTCGCTCTACCGATTGAGCTATCGGGGAATGACGTCAGGAAGGATACCGGGACTGGCCCCGCGACTCAAGGGCAATCGGGGCGATTTCCCGGCGCGGGAGGGGGACGCCGGGGAGTCGTCCCGACGCCGCCCCCGCCGCGGGGTCGGCGCGCCTTCGCGTCGTCAGGAGGACGGCGCGTCCTTGGCGTGCTGCTGGATCGCCTTCTCCAGGATCCCGACGATCAGGGCGTTGAGCGAGGCCTTCTCCTCCTTCGCCCAGCTCGCGAGCTGCTCGTGGAGGACGGGTGGCATGCGGATCTGGAAATGGACGACTGTCTCCGGCATCGGATCGACTCCTCGGAAGTGGGAAGGGGTGCGAGCTTGAAGTCGCGGTCCTCCGCTGTCGCGGCGCCGGGGCCCCGGCGCGAGCCGGGGCACACGAGGTGATTGTACCAGGCGCGCCGCCCATCAATCTGGAAATTTATCGGCGGAGGTCGATAGTTCCGCTGGCGTTCTATTCTGTGGGTTCGCGGCGTGGATGCAAGGCCTTTTCTGGAATTAGGTTAGAGATCACGCTCGGCGGGCCCTACCGTCGATCGATGCGGTACGACCCATCGGGAACCCTTAATGGAGATGGACTTGTTGATGGTGTCCATCCAAACGCGAGACCCCTCGCGGCCCGAGGGCGCCGCGAGGGGTCCGCTTCATCCAGGGGCGACGGCCCGCGTCACGGGGCCTTGTCGAGGTCCCGCTCGGCGGCTTCCTGGGCCTTCTGGTCCTCGGTCTTGGGCTTGGGCTCGGTGAGCCGGCGCAGGGCCGGGGCGTTGACCCCCTCGGGCTGGCCGACGATTGGCACCGTCATGTCGTAGCCGAGGTAGGCCAGCAGCCTCCCCAGGCCCATTGGCCGGATGCCCAGCAGGCGGGCCTCCTTGACCATCTCGCCGTACCGCTGCTGGAACAGGGCCTCCTCGGCGACGGAGCTGTCGGACTTGCTTTCAAAGGCGTCGCGGAGGGGGGGACGCTCCTTCGGGTCGTCGGTGACGTACCAGGAGATCAGGGCGCTGAGCTTGCCCGACTCCTTGCCGGAGTTCGGCGGCGGGAGGTCGTACTCGACAATCCCGCCGGCCGACTCGATCATCCGCTTGAGGTCGTCCCGGTCGTCCCGGCCGTCGCGATTGACGTCGATCTTGCCCAGGAGGGCGAACTTCATCGGCTCGTTGGGGGACCAGGTGGGGGAGTAGACGATGTCGCCGATCCGCATCGGCTCGATCGGGCTGGCGGTCCGCTCGATCCGGGCGACGCTGTACTGGTCGCCGACCTGGGTCAGGACGATGTTCCCCTTGGGCCGCTCGGTCGGGATGCCGGGGGCGTCGGCGTCGAAGATCGTCATCTTCATCTGCGGCCGCGCGCCCTGGGAGCGGGTGATGTTGACGTGGACCGTGTTCGAGCCGAAGTCGACGTAGGTGATCTTGCCGTCGGGGCGGTCGAGGATGTTCTCCTTGCGCTCGGCCTGGTCGCGGATCTCGCGGATGATCCCGGTGAGCTGGGCGATGCGGGTGGCGTCCTCGTCCTTGACCTGGCGGAGCTGGGTGGTCAGGTTGGCGATCTCGGTGCGGGCCTGGTCGAGGTCGGTGGTGAGCTGGTCGACCTTGGTGAGGAGGATCTGGCGCTCCTGCTCGTGCTTGGAGTGCTCGGACTCCAGGTCGGCCTTGGCCTCCTCGGCCGACTTCGCCTGGACGTCGATCTTCTGCTGGGCGACGCTCGTGGCCGACTCCAGGTTCATCTTCAGGGCGTCCTGGTGGGCGGCCAGCTCGGCGTCGACCAGGGCGAGGTTCTCCATCAGCTCGACCATGCGGTCGAGGCCGGAGATGTAGTTCTTGTTCGGCTCCTTGCGGAAGGACTCGACGGCGAGGCGGGCCTTCTGGACGGCCTCCTCCAGCTCGGTCCCCCGCGCGCCGGCGGCCTGCGCCCGCGCGGCGGCGGCGTTGACGCTGTTCACGACGCCGGCGAGCCGCTCGTCCACCTTCTTCAGGTGGGCCGCGATCTCGGCCTTGGCGGGCTCGTACTCGGTCGCCCGGGTGCCGACCGCCTTGCGGATGTCGTCCAGGTTGCTCAGCGCGGTGTCGGCGTCCTGGCGGGCCTTGTTCGCCTTGTCCGCCTCCGAGGCGAGCAGGCCCTCGGACCTCGCGTAGGAGGAATAGAGGAAATACGACGTCACGGCCAGGATCACCGTGAGCGTCACGAAGACCGCCACGGCGATCTTCAGGCCCTGAGATTCATTCGATGACGCGGCCATGGATCGGGACTCCCTCGGAGCGGATCTGAGGCGACGGCGCATGCAGTCGGCCGGTTTGGAGATACTATGTCACATGGGCGGGGGGGCGGCGAAAATCGCGCCGGGAAATCTCCCCCCGACGATTCAGACGGAACGAAATTTCCGGGTGCGCCAGGGTCCGCGCGCCCGGTTGGGGGGGCGGCCCCGCTGGAGAACCGGCCCCGTGGGGCCGACAAAGACAGGAAGGGCGAGGGGGCGGGCCGGCACGCGGCCCGGGCCCCGTCCCGACCCTCACCGGATTCCTTACGATGGCCGACCGCCCGACGTTCTACATACTGGACGCCTATTCCCTGATTTTCCAGGTGTTCCACGCGATCCCGGAGATGACCAGCCCCGGCGGCGAGCCCCGGAACGCGGCGTTCGGCGTCTTCCGGGACCTGCTGAACATCTTCCGCGACCGCAAGCCGGGGTACATCGCCGCGGCCTTCGACGGCGGGGGGCCGGTCTTCCGGTCGGAGATCTTCGCCGACTACAAGGCGAACCGCTCCGAGATGCCGGTCGACCTCGTCCCCCAGCTCGCCGTCATCCGGTCGATCGTCGAGGGCTTCAACGTCCCGGTGCTGGTCGAGCCGGGGATGGAGGCGGACGACGTCATCGCCACCCTCGCCCGCCGGGGGGAGGAGAGGGGGCTCGACGTCTACATCTGCACGTCCGACAAGGACGCCCGCCAGCTCATCTCCGACCACGTCCGGATCCTCAACCTGCGCAAGAACAGCGTCATGGACGCGGAGGGCCTGGAGAAGGAATGGGGGATCCGCCCCTCCCAGGTGGTCGACTACCTCTCCCTCACCGGCGACGCGGTCGACAACGTCCCCGGCGTGCCGGGCGTCGGCCCCGTGCTGGCCTCCGGCTACCTCAGGCAGTTCGGCGACCTGGAGACCCTCCTCGCCAACCCGGACAAGGTGAAGGGGCCCAAGAAGCAGCAGGCGCTCCGCGACCACGCCGAGGCCGCCCGCCGCGCCCGGAGCCTGGTGGCCCTGCGCGAGGATCTCCCGCTGGAACTCGACTGGGACGCCCTGAAGGCCTCGCCCCCGAACGTCGAGGCGCTGCGGGCGATCTGCATCGAGTCGGGCTTCCACCGCTTCCTCTCCGAGCTGGGCGAGGCGAAGGCCCCCGAGGCCGTCGCCGCGTCGCGGAGCGAATGGGTCGCCCAGTATTCGACGATCGACACGCCCGAAGCGTTCCACGCTTTCCTGGAAGAACTCCGGAAGCAGCCCGTTTTCTGCATCGACACCGAGACGACCGGGCTCAACCCCCTGCTCTCCGCGCTGGTCGGAATCGCCATCTCCTGGAAGGCCGGCGAGGCCTATTACCTCCCGCTGCGGGGGCCGCTGGGCCATCGGCTGCTCGACGCCGAACTCGTCCTGGAAGGGCTCCGGCCGATCCTCGCCGATCCCAACGTCGAGAAGGTGGGGCAGAACCTCAAGTACGACATGCTCGCCCTCGGTCGCGCCGGCGTGCCGATCGAGGGGCCGATCACCGACACCATGATCCTGAGCTACCTCCTGGAGAGCGGCGAGCGGAACCACGGCCTGGACCAGCTCTCCGACCGGCTCCTGGGCCACGCGATGATCCCCATCTCCGACCTCATCGGGAAGGGCCGGAAGCAGTTGCGGATGGACCAGGTGGACGTCCCCCGGGTCGCCGAGTACGCCGGGGAGGACGCCGACGCCACCTGGCGGATTTACGAGATCCTCGCCCCCCGCGTCCGCGAGGAAGGGCTCTGGGGCCTCTACGCCGACCTGGAACGCCCGCTGGTCTCGATCCTGGCGAGGATGGAGGACCGCGGGGTCATGGTGGACGTCCCCCGGCTGAGGCGGCTCTCCGAGGACTTTGCTGCGCGGCTGGCCGAGATGGAGACGGAGATCCACGCGCTGGCGGGCCGGCCGTTCAACATCAACTCGGTCCCGCAGCTCCGCCAGGTCCTGTTCGAGGATCTGAAGCTGCCGCGACTCCGCAAGACCCCGGGGGGGGAGTCCAGCACCGACACCGAGGTCCTGGAGGAGCTGGCGAGCAAGCACCCCCTGCCCGCGCTGCTCGTCCGGCATCGCCAGTTGACCAAGCTGAAGGGGACGTACCTCGACGCCCTGCCCGACCTCGTCCATCCCGACGACGGCCGGATCCACGCCTCGTTCAACCAGGGGGTCGCGGCGACCGGCCGGCTCAGCTCCAGCGACCCCAACCTCCAGAACATCCCGGTCCGCACCGAGGAAGGCCGCCAGATCCGCCAGGCGTTCGTGGCCGAGGGGGACGACCACGTCCTGATGACCGCGGACTACTCGCAGATCGAGCTGCGCATCCTCGCCCACTATTCCGGCGACCCGGCGATGCGGCGGGCGTTCGAGGCCGACCTGGACATCCACCAGGCGGTCGCGGCCCGGATCTTCGGCGTCCCCGAGGACCAGGTCGATTCGAACATGCGACGGGTGGCGAAGACGGTGAACTTCGGCGTGATCTACGGCCTGAGCCCGTTCGGACTGGCCGGCCGGCTGGGGATCAAGCAGGCCGAGGCCGCCACGTTCATCGAGGCGTACTTCCAGGAGTATCAGGGGGTCGACCGGTTCATCACGGCGACGCTCGAATCGGCCCAGTCCGCCGGCAGGGTGGAGACGATCCTCGGCCGCCGCCGGCCGATCGCCGGCATCAAGACCACCACCGGGAGGAACCGGAACCTGGCGGAGCGGCTGGCGGTGAATACCGTCATCCAGGGCTCGGCGGCCGACCTGATCAAGCGGGCGATGATCCTCGTCGACCGCCGGCTGTCCGCCGAGGGGCTGGAGTCGCGGATGATCCTCCAGATCCACGACGAGCTGGTCTTCGAGGGCCCCCGGGCCGAGGCGGCCGCGCTGGCCGCGCTCGTCCGGGAGGAGATGACCGGGGCGCTCGAGCTGTCGGTGCCGCTGAAGGTCGACCTGGCGGCCGGGCCGAACTGGCTGGACCAGGAGCCGATCGACGGCTGATCGGCCGGGGCGCGGAAGGGTCGGAAATCGACGGATCGGCATTGCGGCCGGGGGGCGGGCGGCGTATAAGTGAGTGGAGCAATCGTATTCGGCCCGCGCCGGCCCGAGGCGCGTCCCTATCACCCCCCCCATCTCCCTTCCGCGGTCCACCACCCCGTGACAAGCCCGGACCGAGATGAGGGCTGAGAGATCCGCATCCCGACCCCCCGCCCGTCCGGGCCCGCGCCCGACGCTCGCGCCCGGGATGGGCCGTTTCGCCGGTGCCGACGTCGACCCCGTTCGGCCGCCCGCGGCCCTTCACGCGGCCTCGTCGCCCGGGGGGCGGTCGACGTCCCTTTCCCGTTTCCCCCGTCGCAAGCCTCAAGGTCCGTCATGCCCGAGTCGTCGACGACCATCGGCCACCCCGTCGCGCCGGCGTCGCGTGCCGATCGCGGCCCGATCCCCGTCGTCGGGGTGATCGGCGGGATCGGCGGCGGCAAGAGTTCCGCGGCGGCGGCCCTCGCGGCGCGAGGGGCCGTCGTGATCGACGCCGACGCCGTCGGGCACGAGACGCTGCGCCGTCCCGAGGTCGCCCGCCGGGTCGCCGAGCGGTTCGGCCCCGCGGTGGTCGCGGCCGACGGCTCGATCGACCGCCGGGCCCTGGGACGGGTCGTCTTCGCCGACGCCTCGGCGCGGCGCGACCTGGAGTCGATCGTCCACCCGCCCATGTTCGAGGAGTTCGGGCGCCGAATCGCCGAGGCCAGGGCCCTGGGCGAAGCCCCGCTGATCGTCCTGGACGCCGCGATCCTGCTGGAAGCCGGCTGGGATCGCGCCTGCGACGCGGTGGTCTTCGTCGACGCCCCGCGCGAAATCCGGCTCGACCGCGTGCGCCGGGGGCGGGGCTGGTCCGATGAGGATCTTAGCAGGCGCGAGGCCGCGCAATGGCCGCTGGACCGAAAGAAGGCCGGCGCCGGCCACGTACTGGTCAACGACGGCGACGCCGCCCGCCTCGAGTCCGAGATCGATCGGCTGATGCCGAAGCTGATCCGGGCGCGCGGCTCGTGACGCGAGCCCCGATGAGACCCGAAGCGGCCCGGCCCCGCCGCCGGCCGCCTTGAACGTCGCCTCGCCTTGACGCGACATCCGAGAGAACCCCGACCGGCCATGCCCCACGTCGTCGATCCCCGCCCCGATAGTCCCTCGCCCCAGACACCCCGCGGCGCCCTCGCCTCGGCCGATCCAGTCGTCTAGTCTGTTCATGGAGAACGGTCCATCATGGCCAACGAGACCCGCCCCCGCCGGGAGTCCTCCGGTGGCTCCCGCATCCGCAAGAGCGCCGCGACGCCCCCCCCCTCCTCGCTGGACGAGAACATCGGCGCCGCCGCGCCCGTCCCCGCCGCCCCCCCCGAGCGTTCGGCCCGCGAGCCGTTCCGCGAGGAGGCCCCCGCCGACCGCGAGCCGATCCGCTTCATCCGCGCCCGCGACCGCGCCGAGGCCACGGCCGAGCGAGCCGAGTCCGAGCCCCGCGCCGGCCTGACGCTGCGCGAGCGCCTCGCCCGCGACCGTTCCGAGCGCGAGGCCGCCTCCGCCCCCCCGGCGCATGACGGCATCCCCATCCGGGACCGCGACCGCGACCACGCGCCGGCCCCCCGCGAGCGCGTCCGCGAGGTCGCCGTGGAGCCGGCCCCCGGTTATCGCGACCGCGCCGAGCGCGAGGCCTCGTTCAACTCCCGCGACCGCGACCACGCGCCGCCGACCCGCGTCGACCGCGCCACGGCGGCCCTCCCCCCGGACGAGCCGCGGAGCGATGGGTTCCCCCCCGATGTCGACGAGGAGGACGTCTTCGGCGACGTCGCGATCCACGACCGCTACGAGGACATCAAGCGCGGCGAGATCCACCTCACCGAGCTGCAGAAGATGACCATGCCCCAGCTCATCAAGACGGCGAAATCCGAAGGGATCGCCGACTACATGGGGCTGAAGAAGCAGGATCTCATCTTCAAGATCCTCAAGGAGCGGGTGAAGCAGAACGGCCTGATGTACGGCGAGGGGACGCTTGAGGTCCTCCCCGACGGCTTCGGCTTCCTCCGCAGCCCGGACTACAACTACCTCCCCTGCCCCGACGACATCTACGTCTCCCCCAGCCAGATCCGCCGCTTCGGCCTGAAGACCGGCGCGATCGTCTCCGGGCAGATCCGTCCGCCGAAGGAGAACGAGCGCTACTTCGCCCTGCTCCGCGTGGAGGCGATCAACTTCGAGGATCCCGACAAGCTCAGCGAGAAGGTGGGCTTCGACGACCTCACGCCGCTGCATCCGCAGGGGCGGATCCGGCTGGAGACGGCCGGCGACGAGATCAACATGCGGGTGGTCGACCTGGTCACGCCCATCGGCTTCGGCCAGCGCGGCGTGATCGTGGCGCCGCCGCGGACCGGCAAGACGGTCCTGCTCCAGAAGATCGCCAACAGCGTCCTGACCAACCACCCCGAAGCCTACGTCATGGTGCTGCTCATCGACGAGCGGCCCGAGGAGGTGACGGAGATGGAGCGGTCGGTCAAGGGGCCGACGGCCGAGGTCATCAGCTCCACCTTCGACGAGCCCTCCTCGCGGCACATCCAGGTGGCCGAGATGGTCATCGAGAAGGCCAAGCGGATGGTCGAGTACGGCAAGGACGTGGTGATCCTGCTCGACTCGATCACCCGGCTGGCCCGCGCCTACAACACCGAGGCGCCCCACTCGGGCAAGATCCTCACCGGCGGCATCGACGCCTCGGCCCTCCAGAAGCCGAAGCGGTTCTTCGGGGCCGCCCGGAAGATCGAGGAGGCCGGCAGCCTGACGATCCTCGCCACCGCGCTGGTGGAGACCGGCAGCCGGATGGACGACGTGATCTTCGAGGAGTTCAAGGGGACCGGCAACATGGAGCTGCACCTCGACCGCCGCCTGGTCGACAAGCGGGTCTGGCCGGCCATCGACATCAACAAGTCCGGCACCCGCCGCGAGGAACTCCTCATGGACGGCGACGAGCTGCGCCGGGCCTGGATCCTCCGCCGCGTCCTCAACGACATGAACCCCGTCGAGGCGATGGAGTTCCTGGTCGGCCGGATGAAGAAGCTGAAGACCAACTCCGAGTTCCTGTCGAGCATGAACATCGGCTGACCCCCGCGGGTCGAGCCGGCGCGACGATTCCGGGTCCGCCCGGGCCAGCCAGGGCCCCGGGCGGACCCTTCCCTTTCGCATCGCATCCCCTACCCCCGGACTGTCCTCCATGCCCACCTTCGAAGGCGACTTCTCCCCCCCCTCGGGCCGGTTCGCGATCGTCGTGTCGCGGTTCAACTCCCTGGTGACCGAGCCGCTGCTGGCCGGGTGCGCCGACGTCTTCAGGCGCCACGGCGTGGGCGAGGATCGCCTGGACGTCTACTGGGTCCCCGGGTCGTTCGAGGTCCCCCTCGTCGCCCGCAAGCTGGCCGAGGCGGGCCGCCACGCCGCGATCGTCTGCCTGGGCTGCGTCATCCGCGGCGAGACGGGCCATTACGACCACGTCGCCGGCCAGGCCGCCGGGGGCGTCCTCCAGGCCGGGCTGTCCACGGGAGTTCCGGTCATCTTCGGCGTCCTCACCACCGACACCGTCGAGCAGGCCCTCAACCGCGCCGGGCTGAAGTCCGGCAACAAGGGGGGCGAATCCGCCATGGCCGCCATCGAGATGGTCAACCTCCTGGCCAAGATCGCCGCCGAGTGAGCCGATCCCGGCGGCGCCGGCGTTGGCTTCGTTCGTCGCGCGGGTTTTCGCTTCGATCGACGTAAAGCCCGGGATGTCGCTTGCTTGCGTCCGCTCGACTTGGCTTCGTTCGTCATCAACCATTGGATTTGGCACGAGCGCCCATCATCCCGCCGGGCAGTCGGCGGGACAACCGCGACGCCGCGTTGGGCGGCCGCGTCCGGGCCCCGCCGATCGCCCCGGAGGCCCTCGCGCCCCCGATCCGTGATTCCGAATTGTCAAGGAGCAACGACCCGCGACATCATGATCCACATAGGGCGACGCGAGATTTCATGATTCCGAGAAATAATCCCGCTCGGCGTCGTGATCGCGCGGGAGGTCGCGGCGTGGTGCTCTCCACCTCCGTCGGGGGCCGGGGTTCAATAAGTCGCGGCGGCGGGCGAACTACCCGGCAAGGTCGAATGTCGTGAACTCGGGGAGGAGCCTCATGCCGTCGGCGCGTTGGGAACGGACGAGACGGTTGATCCTGGGGATGTGGCTCGTCGGGATCGGGCTGATGATCCTCCGCGATCGTGTCTGGCCTGACGTCCTGCTGCTGCTCGGGTCCGTCCGGCTGGTCGAGGCGTATCGGCATCCCGAGCGGCGGTCATTCCGAGTCGGGGTCGTCCTGGTCGGGCTCGCGCTGCTGATCGGATGCCGCCTCTCATTGATTGAGTTGCTGATCCTCGCGGGCGCTACGCTCCTGGTCTTGCGACCGCCCGTGATCTCGTCGGACGCGCGCAAGCCGATCTTCGACGCTCGCCTGGAGTGAGCCCGGCGGCTCCGCGCCCCCGGGCACGTCGACATCGTGATGAGGGTCCCTCCTTGAACGCTCGTCCGCGGGACAATTTCCGGGTGATCGTCGCCGTGATCTGGCTGGTCGGCCTGGCGGCGCTGGTGGAGGCGCGATGGATCTGGCCGGGGGTCCTGTTCCTCGGCGGCATCACCGCGCTCGTCGCCTCGAAGTATCGTCCGGAGCGACGGCACGCCGGCCGGGCGGGGCTGGCGATGATCGTGCTCGGGATCTGGGCGACCATGAGGTTCACCCTCCCCGCGCTGCTCATCGGCCTCGGGACCGCGATCATCATCGCCGTGCTGCTCGCCGAGCCCCCACGGCCGAAGCCCGAAGACAACGGCCAGCTCGAACTGGATTGACCGCCGCGAACGGAGAGCCCCCATGTCCGCCGTGCTCTTGCCCCAGGCCTTCTGGTTCCGCGTGGCCGCCTCCTCCCCTCGCGTCGGCGGGGTCCCCCGCCCGGACGGATCGGGCCCGCTGCTGGACCTCCCGGCGGCGTGCGCGATCCCGGACCTCGCGGCGCTGGACGGCCGTGAATCGTGGGCCCACGTCCGTGTGGGCTGGAACCCCGAGGGCCTGGGCATCGCCGTCGAGGCCGAGGGGACCGGCGCAGCCGCAAGGGCACCGGGACGCCCCGAGGGCCTCGCCGCCGTCTCGCTCTGGATCGACACCCGCGACACCCGGAACGTCGCCCGCGCGACCCGCTATTGCCACCACGTCCACGCGCGGCTGAGTCTGTCGCGCGACGGCAAGTCGCTGGCCGCCGAGGTCGAGCAGCGCCCCATCCCCCGCGCCACCGCCGACGCCCCCATCGCCGACCCTTCCCGGTTCCGCCACCGCGCCGAGCTACGCAAGAAAAGCTGGCGGTTCGAGCTGTTCCTCCCCGCCGCGACCCTCCACGGCTTCGACCCCGACGTGAACCGTAGGCTGGGCTTCGCGTACCAGGTCTCGGACTTCACGCGCGACGACCAGTACCTAGGCGTCGGCCGCGACTTCCCCCTCGGCGAGAACCCCGGCCTCTGGTCGACGCTCGAACTGAAGGGCTGATCGTCGCGCGGCTCGCGGTTCCGATCCCCGGATTTCCGGGCGATCCTTGACATCTCCCAGGGGCGAGGGCACAATACTATCTCGCCCCCCAAATCACCCCGCCGGAGTGGTGGAATTGGCAGACACGCTAGCTTGAGGGGCTAGTGGGCTAACCATGCCCGTGCAGGTTCAAGTCCTGTCTCCGGCACTCGAAACCCATGCGGCCCCAGGAGTCATGCGACTCCTGGGGCCTTTTTCGTTGGGACTCTGGGGGCCTCGGCAGTACCACTCGGGGCCCCGAACTGCCCCGGACTGACGGCCGGCGGTGCTACCGAGGGTACTACCGAAGCAGCCGAAGCGGCGGCGATGGTGTCCCCCTTCGGGGGGCTCGCCCAGGGGCGGCCCGGGATCGTCGTTTCCTGGTCGACGGCGGACGGCGGCAAGGCGGGATCGGTGTGACGCACATTGTCAGCTCGATCCGGGAATGCCGGGCGAGTTGCATGGCGACCCTGGGTGAGATGCCGGCCACGGCGAGGCCGGTGATGAACGTCGTCCACGGGACGTGGACGTCCACGGTGCGGCCCCGGGCGTCGCGCTTGGGGACGCCGGCCCGGCGGCAATCGACGTCGATCCGCTTCCCCACGGGCGGCCAGCATGGCGATCAGGTCCGACCGGAGCGGGACGCATTCCTCGCGGCGGGACTTGGCGACGCCGGCCGGGATTTGGACGTGGGGCGGGACGGCGTCCAGGCGGAAGTCGTGGCGTCGGAGGGCCCGGGCCTCGCCCACGAACAAGACAGTGGCGGCGAGGAACAGCCAAGAGGTCGGCGCGGTCGGGCCCGGACAGCTTGACGCGGCCGTGGGGGTGCCAGGATCGGGCGGCGTGGACGATCGCGGCCAGCTCGTCCGGCGTCGGGGCGTGTCGGTGGCGGCGAGGGTCCGCCCCTTCGTCGGTCCCCGCGAGGCCGCGAGGGCGGGGCCGCGCCGGGAGGCGCGGCCCACTTCGCCCCGGGCTCTGGTCAGGCGATGACCGGTTTGACGACCTCGCCGTGGACGTCGGTCAGGCGGAAGTCGCGGCCGGAGTAGCGATAAGTGAGCCGGGTGTGGTCCAGGCCCATCAGGCGCAGGATCGTGGCGTGGAAGTCGTGGACGTGGACGGGGTCCTCGGCCGGGGCGTCGCCGTACTCATCGGAGACGCCGTGGCTGTAGCCCCCCCTCGCGCCGCCGCCCGCGAGGAAGCAGGTGAAGCAGCGGCTGTGGTGGCCCCGCCCGCGCGGGGTGAGGTCCTGCCAGGGGGTGCGGCCGAACTCCGAGCAGCCGACGATGAGGGTCTCGTCGAGCAGCCCGCGCGACTTCAGGTCGGCGATCAGGGCGGCGATCGGGCGGTCGACGTTGCGCGAGAGGGCGCGGTGGTCGTCGATGTTGTTATGGCTGTCCCAGTTGGTGTTCGAGCCGACGTCGAACAGCTCGACCACGCGGACACCGCGCTCGATCAGGCGGCGGGCGGTGACGCACTGGGCGGCAAACGACCCGGGGGCGTCGGCCGACGCGCCGTAGAGGTCGAGCGTGGCCTTCGACTCGCTCGCCAGGTCGAAGGCCTCGGGGGCCTCGCGCATCAGGCCGTAGGCGGTCTCGAACGTGGTCATCCGCGAGGCGAGCAGGCCGTCGGCGTCGCGGGCGGAGAGGTGCGCCTCGTTCAGGTCGCGGAGCATCCGCGCCTCTAGATCCCGGCGCGAGACCGACGGCACCGGGCTCTTCACGTCCGGCAGCGGGTCGGCCCCGGGGATCACGCGGACCCCCTTGTGGTAGCCGGGGAGGAAATTGGCGTCCCAGACCTGGAAGCCGTTGTACGGCTCCTTCTCGGCCAGGACGACGAACGACGGCAGGTTGGTGTTCAGCGTCCCCAGGCCGTAGCTGATCCACGAGCCGAGACTCGGCAGCGGGATCGTGACCGACCCGGTGTGCATCCCCAGCGTGGCGGCCGAGTGCCCGGCCGAGTCGCCGTGGACGGTATGCAGGAAGCAGACGTCGTCCACCACCCCGCCGAGGTGCTCGAACAGCTCGCTGACCATCTTGCCGCACTCGCCCCGGGGCCGGAACGCGTACGGGGAGCCTAGCACCTTCCGCCCGCCGACGGCCTTGTCGTGGTCCCGCTGGAGCCTCGGCTTGTAGTCGAAGGTGTCCATGTGCGAGATCCCGCCCGTCATGAAGAAGACGATCAGGTGTTTCGCCTTCGCGGGGAAGTGCCCCGGCCGCGGGGCCAGCGGGTGGCCCTCGTGGGCGGCCGCGGCGAGCGACAGGCGGCCGCGCAGGCCCAGCCCCAGGCCGCCGGCCGCGGCCAGGGCGGAGCCACTGCGGATCATCGCGCGTCGACTCAGCGGTCGGTGGTCCATGGGTCGGCTCCCGTCGACGGTCGGCCGTCGATCAATCCACGTACAGGAATTCGTTAGAGGCCAGCATCGCCCGGGCCAGGCCGGCCCAGGCCTCCTCGCCGCGACGTTCGGCGGGCATGCCCTCGGCGGCGAGCCCCGCCTCGTACTCGTGCAGGAAGCCCTCGGCGCGGGCCTCCTCGGCCGAGCTGGGGGGCCGGCCGAACGCGCGGAGGTAGGCCGCGCGGAGCCGGGACGGGGCGTCGGCCTCGTCCGCGATCAGCCGAGCGGCGAACCGCCTCGCCCGGTCGTGCACGAATGGGTTGTTCAACAGGTAGAGCGCCTGCAGGGCCACGGTCGAGCTGTCGCGCGCGGCGGTCGTCACGCTGGCGTCGGGCCCGTTGAACAGCGAGAGGTACGGGTGGGGGTGGAGCCGCTGCACCATCAGGTAGACGCTGCGGTGGTCCGAGGGGTACAGGGCCTTGAACTGGTGGTGGGCGCTGAACGCCCAGGTCTCCTCGGCCGGGAACGGGTGCGGGCCCGGCCGGTCGAGCCTGAGGTCGCCCGAGATCGCCAGCAGGCCGTCACGCAGGGCTTCGGCGTCCAGCGGGCGGCGGTCGAACCGCCAGTAGAGGGCGTTGCCCGTGTCGATCGCCGCGTCCTCCGAGTCGTGCTCGGTGGCGAGCTGATAGGTCTCGGTCAGCATGATCCGCCGGTGCATCGCCTTGATCGACCAGCCGGAGGCGATGAACTCGGCCGCCAGGTGCTCGAGCAGCTCGGGGTGCGACGGCGCGGCGCCGCGGAGGCCGAAGTCGCTGGGGGTGGCGACGATCGCCTTGCCGAAGTGGTGCCGCCAGATCCGGTTGACCATCACCCGGGCCGCGAGCGACCGCGGCCGGCCCTCGGTCAGCCAGCGGGCCAGGGCGAGCCGGCCGCTGCCGGTGGGAGGCAGCTCGATCGTCCCGGCGGGGTCGAGCGCCTTCGGGACGCCTCGCTGGACGAGGTCGCCCAGCTTCCTCGGGTCGCCGCCGATCTGCACCTTCACGTCGGTCGGCCCGCCTTCGCGGACGGCGTAGGCCCGGGGGGCGATCGCGGCCGGCCCCGCCTTCTCCAGGCGGTCGAGCTTGTCCCGGAGGGATTTCGGGCCGTGGTCTCGGACGCGGACGAGCTTCGCCAGCTCCCGCCCCGCCGCCTCCAGCGCGGCGGCCGTCGCCTGGAGGGCCTCGGGCGCGGCGGCCTCCAGGGCGAGCTCGGCCGCGGCGACGGCGAGCGCCTGCTCGTCGGCCTTCGCGGCGGCCTCCACGGTCGCCCGGGCGATCTGGTCCTTGAGCGAGGCGACCATCTCGGCGTGCTTCGCCTCGTACTCGCCCATGCGATCGGGCGGGACGATCGGGGCGAACTCGCTCGGCTTGTGGTCCTCCTCCGACCCGGCGAACGGGAACTTGGCCCCGGCGAAGAAGCCGTAGAGGGCGTAGTAGTCGTTCGCGGTGATCGGGTCGTACTTGTGGTCGTGGCAGCGGGCGCACCGCAGCGAGAGGCCGAGGACGACCTGGCCGGTGGTGTTGAGCACGTCCTCGATGATCTGGTGGGGGTCTTCCAGCTTGATCGTGCCGAACCGCTTGGCCTGGGCCAGGAACCCGGTGGCGATCACCCGGCGCGCGTATTCCTCGGGGGGGCCCTCGGCCGCCAGCACGTCGCCCGCGATCTGCTCGTGGAGGAAGCGGTCGTACGGCAGGTCGGCGTTGAAGGCGTCGATGACGTAGTCGCGGTAGAGATAGGCCTCGGGGATCGGGTAGTCGGAGTTGTCGCCGGCCGTGTCGGCGTAGCGGGCCAGGTCCAGCCAGACGCGGCCCCACCGCTCGCCGTACCGCGGCGAGGCCAGCAGCTCGTCGACCAGGCGGGCGAAGGCGTCGGGACGTTCGTCGGCCGCGAACGCCTCGACGCGGTCGGGCTCGGGCGGCAGGCCGATCAGGTCGAACGAGGCCCGGCGGATCAGGGCCCGGCGGTCGGCCCGGCCGACCGGGCGCAGGCCCTTCTCGCGATGGCCGGCGGCGATCAGGCGGTCGATCGGGCCGGAGGCCCACCCGGTCGGGTCCTCGGGCGGGGCGACGGCCGCGAGCGGCTCGAAGGCCCAGTGGGCCCGCCCCTCGATGGCCGTCGATGCGGCGGCCTCGGGCCAGGGGGCGCCGGCGGTCACCCAGGCGGCCAGGGCGTCCCGCGCCTCGCGAGGGAGCGGCCCGGACGGGGGCATCTTGAGGTCGGCGTCCTCGTCGTGGCTGATCGCCGCGAGGAGCGTGCCGGCCCGCGGGTCGCCCGGGACGACCGCCGGGCCCGTATCGCCGCCGGCGAGGATCGCCTCGCGCGAGTCGAGCCGGAGGCCCCCGCTCTGCTTCGTCGCGCCGTGGCACTTCACGCAGGCCTCGGCGAGGACGGTACGGACGCGGAGGTCGAAGAAGGCCTCGGACCCCGCCCCCGGATCGGGCGCGTCGCCCCGGGCCGTCGCCGCCTGGGCCAGCACGGTCGCCAGCAGGAGGCCGATGAAAGTACGAGGCATGTCGCGATCCTCCGCGTCCCCACCGGCGGGTGTTGTTGAACAACGCTTTAACGAACATACCCTCCGCGAGGCGGGCCCGGAAGCCTGAATCGCCTCCGGGCCCGCCCGCGGGGGCGGTTACGGCTTCAGCGGCGTGAGGGTGACGTTGCGGTAGAAGACTTCGGCGCCCTCGGACTGCAGGACGATCTTCCCGCGCGTGACGCTGGCCTTCGTCCCCCTGTTGACCTCGACGCCGTTGACGATGTTGATGATCGTATCGCCGTCGCAGATAACCTCGACGACGTTCCATTCGCCGTGGGGCTTCTCGACGTCCTTCGTCCGCGCCACGCGGCCTCCCTCGGTCTTGCCGTCGACCTCGAGGGTGGTGCCGCCGACCATGAAGAAGTCGCCGAAGTCGCGCTCCTGGATCTGGCACTCGATCGACTTCGGCCAGACCTGGTCGGGCCCGACGCAGTGCATCAGGATGCCCGAGTCGCGCTGGGTCGCCTCGGCGTCGCGGGGGGGCCACTTCTTGTCGCCCCACTTCACCTCCAGGCGGAGATGGTAGTCGCCGTACTCCTCCTTGGTGGTGAGGCAGCCGAACTCCTCGCCCGAGATGTGGATCACGCCGTCCTCGACCCTGTAGACCCCCTTCGGGTCGGCGTACGGGTCCGCGGACCGGTCGGCGTGGGCGGTGAAGGTGTACCAGCCGTCCAGATCCTTGCCGTTGAAGAGGCTGGTCCGGCCGGTGTCGTCGGCGAGCGTCGACGTCGCGAGGCCGGCGATGAGGGCGAGGGTGATGGTCGATCGCGCGAGCATGGGGAGGGGTCTCCGGTCGTTGGCGGGGGGAAACGGGGCGGTCACCCGCCCCAGGCGTGGGGTTGCTGCTTGCGGAAGCCCCGGACGCGGATCGCGCCGGAGTCGTCCTCCTCGACGAGGGCGTAGCCGCTGTCCTCGGTGCCCGACCCCTCGATCATGGCGACGAGGGTGACGTAGTGGTCGCCGGCGATCTCGCGGTGGTCGACGACCTCGATGGCGAAGGAACGCTCCGGCTCCGGTCCCGGGTCGTCGCCCCGGCCGACGGACGGGACGAGCGGGAGCAGGATCGGGATCAGACGGCCCAGCCGCTCGATGGATACCATGGAATCAACTCCGGATCGAGGGATGTGAGTCCCTCAGGGCGACGAGGGCAACGGGCGGGTTCCCGGCGTCGCGCCGGCCCGGGACGCGGCCAGCTGCTCGATCAGGCGGTTGGCCGCGGCCTCGGCGAACTCCGGGTCGTTGATGTGCCGATCCATCTCCACGACGGGGATCGGGCCGGAATGCCGTCGGATCGCGTCGTACAGGGCATGACGGGCGTCCGGGTCGTCGAACGGGGCGCCGGGGGAGTCGAGCGCGGAGACGCCGCGGAGGGGGAGCCAGATCTCCGCGGGGCCGCGGGCGCGAGAGAGCTTGCGGCCGAGCGTCTCGCCGAGGGCGGCATTCTCGTCGGGGGTGGTCCGCATGAGCGTGACGTTGGCGTTGTGGCGGTGCAGCTTGCGGCCCGAGAAGCGCGCGGGCACCGTCTCCGGGGCGTGGAAGTTCACCATGTCGAGGGCCCCGACGGAGACGACCTGGGGGACACCCCGCTCGACGGCCGCGGTGAGCCTATCGGGGCCGGCGGAGAATACGCCGCCGACCACCTCGTCGGCCAGCTCGGTGGTGGTGACGTCGAGGACGCCGGCGACGAGGCCCTCGCGTATCAAGGACTCCATGGCCTGCCCGCCGTTGCCGGTGGCGTGGAAGACGAGGACCTCGTAGCCGGCGGCCTCGAGGACGTCGCGGGCGCGCATCACGCAGGGCGTCGTGACGCCGAACATGGTCACGGTGACGAGCGGCCGATCCTCCGGATCGTCGCGGTCGGCGAAGAGCACGAGGCCGGACATGGCCCGGGCCGCCTCGCCCAGCACCGCGCGGCTGATCCGGTTGAGGCCGAGGATGTCGACCACCGAATTCAGCATCAGGATGTCCTTGTCGGCCACGTAGGGTCGGACCTGGCCCGAGGCCACGGTGCTGACCATGAGCTTGGGGACACCGATCGGCAGGGCCCGCATGGCCGCGGTGCCGATGGTGGTGCCGGCCGAGCCTCCCAGCGCCAGCACGCCGGCGAGTTCGCCCCGGCCGTGGGCCTCGGCCACGAGCCGCGCCGCGCCTGTCGAGGCCGCGGCCACCGCGGCCGCCCGGTCGCCGCGCTCGAGGAGCGCGGCCCGGGTCGTCCCGGCCGCCTCGAAGACGCGATCGCGGGGCACGTCGGAGGCGACCGCGGGCTCGCCCTGGCATCCGGCGTCGACGAGGACCTTGGCGACGCCTCGGGCCGCCAGGGCCTCGCGCGCGAAGGCCGCCTCACGCCCCTTGGTGTCCAGCGTGGCGAGCAGGTAAACGGCCTTCATTCGGCGATCCTCGCGCCCAGGGTCGCCAGCTCGTTGAATCGGTCGACCGGCTCGCCCGCCGTCCAGGCCATCCCCCTGAGGATCAGGAGGCGGAAGAGGGGATCGTCGAACGTCCAGGTGTAGTGGCCGGGGATGCTGACGAACACGCGGCCCTCGCCCAGCGATCGGGCCCAGAACAGCGGACGGGGCTCGCCGCCCTCCCGGCCGGTCCCGAGGACTTCAATCGAGGATGGGTCGCCGACGAGGTTCCAGTAGCTCTCGTCGATCAGGCGGAGCTTCTCGATCCCGCGGGTGATCGGGTGCTTCGAGCCGGTGAAGTCGAGGTCGAGCGGCCCGTGCCGGAACGCCGACCGGCCCCCCTGCCACGCGAGGCCGACGCGCGCCGCCAGGGCCTCGACGGCTTGGTGCCCGTCGACAGCGTAATGGATGAGCACGACCCCCCCTCCGCGGGTGAGGTAGCGGTCGAGTTGCTCGCCCTTCGCGGCGTCCCAGCCGGGGTTGTTCGAGTACATGACGAGGACGTCTGACGCTTCGAGCTGCTCGGGCGACGGCCAGCCGTCGGAGGCCGCCACGGAGAGGCTCGCGTCGGTCGCGAGCAGGGTCGACCAGCGAGTGAGCCAGAGGGGATAGTCGTGCTCGCCGGGTCCGTGATCCTTGGGGCCGCCGGCCAGGACGATCCGCAGGGGCCTCGGGTCCTGGACCGGCGAGCCGCCCTGGAGCGCGGCCTCGACCTCGGCGCGACGGCGAGGCGGCGGCGCGGCCTCGCCCTCCAGCTTCGCCGGGCCTAGCGGGTCGGTCAGCAGGAAGGTCAGCAGGTCGCGCAGGCGCTCGGGTCCCAGGGCCGCGTCGAGCCCCTCGGGCATGATCGAGACGGCCGATGGCGACACGGCCTCGACCTCCGCGCGCCCGACGGTCGTCCACGTGCCGTCGGCACCCCCGACGAGCAGGCGATCGGCCTCGATGCGCAGGGTCCCCTGGAGCACCCGGCCGTCGTTCAACGCCACGGAGTGCGCGACGTAATCGGGATTGATCGCGGCGCTCGGCGCGTGGACGTCGCGGTGGACCGAGGCGTAGTCGCGATGGACGAGGTTCGAGAGGTCCGGGCCGACCTCGCCGCCCCGGCCGCGGACCTTGTGGCAGGCCGAGCACTTCGCCTGCTCGCCATAGAATAACGCCCGCCCGCGGGCCCAGTCGCCCCCCTTCAACTCGGGGACCTCGCGCGCCGCCAGGTCGTCCTTCGGCTTCTCCAGCGAGGCCCAGGGCAGGAGCAGGCGACGCAGGGGGAGGGCTCGCGGCGTCGCGTCCTCTCGCGTCGTCCACGAGAGCCGGAGATCCGGCCACCCCTCCGACTCCAGGGTGATCTCCAGGGGGATCGGCTGGCGCTCCTTCGGGATGACGGTGAGGCGGACGGCGTGGCGACGGCCGTCGCCGCCGACGGACGAGCCGCTCGCGCCGGTTCGTTCGACGGTGATCGGCACGGAGGAGTCGATCGCGAGCGTCACCTCCTCGTCCGGGAGCCGATAGCCGAGGGTCGAACCGGGCTGGACGGCCGGGCGGAGCATCCGCCAGAGATCAACCCGGGTCCGGAGCGTGAGCCGCCCAGGCCCCGTCATCGCCTCCCAGAGTCGGTCGTGATCGGCGCTCCCCGCGGTGAAGGCCCGCGCGACGGACAGGTCCGGATGAGGGAGCCAGCCGGACCAGCCGGCGCCGCCGGCCTCGGGCGTCCAGGTCGCCTCGACGCCGGAGAGGTCATAGCCCAGGTCGACCTCCGGCGCCTGGCGCAGGCTCCCCGGCTCGGGCTTCCCCCAGCCGGGTAGGGTCAGGGCGTACGACGCGGCCACGGGGTGGGGAGGCGTGGCGAGGATCAGCGCGCGGCGATCGGCCGAAACCTGCGCCGAGAGGATCGGCAGGTCGAACCGAGGCGTCCGCATCTGCCGCCCGACCGCCTCGTACCCCGGCCGCAACGATTCGAATCGATCACCGGGGCTGACGGCCTGCCCGTACTCGATCGAGGCTCGCCGGACGAGGCCACGGAGGGCCGAGGGGTCGACCGGACGATCGAACGCGACCCGGACCTCCCGCGGGCCGGAAGGCCATGCCATCAGCGGCTGGGCGATCTCGCGATCGCTGTAGACGATCTTGAAGAGCCTGCCCTTGCCCCTCGGGCCGCCGCCCCAATCGGGGAGGCCGCCGTGGGCCGCCACCACGAGGTCGCCCCGGGGGGAGACGCACGCGTCGGCCGGGAGCCCGTTCATCACGGCGAGGAGCCGGTTCAGGGCGACGTAGCCCGACGGCGTCCTCGACAGCCTTGTGCCGAAGAGCTTACCCCGCGAGTAGCCCGTGACGAGCGCATCGCCGGCCCAGGACGCGGGGCCGAAGGTCGGGCCGCCGTCGACCAGCTCGTTGAAGACGAGCCCGCAGGTGGACTGGTGCTGCGGCGTGTAGTCGAAGACGCTCGGCTCGTCGATCACCGCCGGCAGGTGGGTGGGGTGCCGCGGTGGGAAGCCGTAGTGCCGCCCAGGTTGGATGTGGAGCAACTCGTCGAAAGGGTTTCCGTTGGCGAGCCAGGTCGCCCCTTCCTGATCGGTCGCGAAGAGGTCGCCCAGGCGGTTGAACGCCAGGCCGACCGGGAAGCGGATGCCGGTGGCGACGATCTCGCGCCGGGAGAAGTCTGGCGACACCTTCTGGATCGTGCCGTGCGCGTCGTCCAGTCGATACGCCGCCTTCCCCTGCTCGTCGAGAAGGTAAGCGTTGGTGAAGTTGGTCGTCCCGAGGCCGAAGTAGACGTTCCCCTCGCGGTCGAGCGCGACGCCGAGCGTGTCCACGCCGTGCGGGAGCGGGGTCCATCCGCTGGCGACGACGATCTCCTCGTCGGCCTGGCCGTCGCGGTCGGAGTCGAGGATCAGGGAAAGTTTCCCCTTGGACGCGACGAACATGCCCTCGCCGCGGGCGTAACCCCGCGGGGTGAGCGCCATGCCGATCGGGGCGACGAGGCTTCCCGGTCTGTCCCAGAAGGGCTCGACCGTCTCCTCGAGGCCGTCGCCGTCGCGGTCGGAGAGCAGGTGGATGTTGCCGTCGTACCCCAGGGCGACGAGCTTGCCGTCGGGCCGGTAGCGGACGTTGTTGACGTTCGACAGGTCGACCGGCAGCTCGCGGGCGGAGAACCCCGGGGCGAGCACCTGCACCGGCGGAGGGTCCTCGACCGTCACCAGGGGCTTGCCGACGCCGGGGGGATCGGGTCGGACGATCGGGCCGTCGCCGCCGAGGCGGGCCGCGAGGTAAGCCTCGACCTCGCGCCGCTCGGGTTCGTCCAGCGCGCGATCGTAGAGCAGGACGTGGAGGATGTCGCCCTCGAGGAACCCGTGGACGTCAGGCGGGAATCCGAAGAACCGAGCGCCGATGAGGAGCCGGTCGGCGTGGAGGACCGCGTCCTCGCGGTCGCGCCCGCGGCCGGGCCGGCCGTCCACGACGAGCCGCGTCCCACCCGGCCCGGGGGCGGAGGTGATCGTCAGTCGCCGGACGAGGACGAAGTCGGACGGGTCGGTTATCAGGTTGACGGCCCCCCCGAAGCCGGGCCCCTCGACGTTCAGGGTGTCGAACCGCCCGGTGTAGCCAGGGCCCTGGTCGACGTTGAAGGCGCTCGTGTAGTCCTCCTGGCCGTCTCGATGCATCGCGGCGAAGGCGCGGAAGCCGCCCGCGTTGGAGAGGGGCGCGGCGACCACGAAGAGGGTAAATTCCTTGAGCCTGGACTCCAGGCCGGCGCGCATCAGGTAGGTCGCCTCGCCGTCGAACCGGAGAGCGCCCTGGAGAAATTTCGGCCGCGCTTCCTCGCGGGCCTGCGCGACGTCCCAGCCCCGCCCCGAGGCGTCGTACCACGTCTCGACTCGCTGGCCGTCGGAGAGCTCGGGCTGACCGTGGGCCTGGCGCGCCGCGTTGAGCCGCCCGGCGTCGAGCCAGAGGGCGAGCCCGCGCGTGACCTTCAGGCCCGGATCGGCCCAGGGTTCGAGCGGCCGTCGGGCACCGTACTGGCCGGAGGCCGAGGCCGCGAGCGTGCCCAGCGCCAGCAGGCAGGCGAGGCCGGCGGCCCCGGTTCGGCGGCATGAAGAGAGGGGGAGCATCCGTCGGTCCTCTGGAGGGTGGGCGCGGGCCGCGGCGCGGCGACGCGCTCACGAGTGAGGGGAGGGAAGTCTCAGCTCCGAGAAACGCCGGGCCTGATCGGTGATCGCCGTCTCGGTCGGCAGGCGCTCCATGCTGCTGGCGCCGTAGAAGCCCTCGACGCCCGCGCAGCGGTCGAGGACGTACTGGGCGTCCTCGGGCATGGCGATGGGGCCTCCGTGGCAGAGGACCAGGCAGTCGCCACGGGCCGTCTTGCAGGCGTCCGCGATCGCCCGGACCTCCGAGAGGCAGGCGTCCAGGGATTTCGCCGTCCGTGCCCCGATGGCGCCGCCGGTGGTGAGGCCCATGTGGGCCACGACGACGTCGGCGCCCGCCTCGGCCATCAGGCGAGCTTGGGAGGGGTCGAAGGCATAGGGCGTGGTCAGCAGGCCCATGGCGTGGGCCTCGGCGACCAACTCGACCTCGAGCCCGAAGCCCAGCCCGGTCTCCTCCAGGTTCTCTCGAAACTGCCCATCGATCAGCCCGACGGTGGGGAAGTTCTGGACCCCCGCGAACCCCAGGTCGCTCAGCTCGCGTAGGAACGGCTCGCGCAAGAGGAAAGGGTCGGTCCCGCAGACGCCCGCGAGGACTGGGGTGCGCGCGACGGCCGTCAGGACCTCGGGGGCCATCTCGCGGACGATCTGGTTGGCGTTGCCGTACGCGAGCATCCCGGCCAGCGAGCCACGACCGGCCATGCGGAAGCGGCCGGAGTTGTATACGACGATCAGATCCACGCCACCCGCCTCGGCGCACTTCGCGGAAAGGCCCGTCCCGGCCCCCGCGCCGACGATCGGCTCTCCCCGCGCGACCTTGGCCCGGAATCGGTCCAGAATCTCGGTTCGTTTCGTCTGGGCCATCAGCAAGCCTCTCTCCCGTTGTCCGGAAACAGGTATACCGAAAGCAAGCCGCGTTCCCGCCGCCGGATCCTCGGTGAGTTCGGGCGCAAGGCCTCAACCAGGCAAGGTTAACGTGCCATGGGCTAGGTTCTGTCTGGCGGCTCGATGAGTCGGAAGCAACGGCGGATCATGGCGAGCTTGACCATGGCCAGGAAGTTCACGGCGAGCTTCTCGAACCGGGTGGCGAGCCGGCGGTTCTCCTTCAGCCAGAGGATGCACCGC
>NZ_JBBCIR010000065.1:0-7830 GCF_037189885.1 Paludisphaera sp. | reverse complement strand
TGCCGCCGCGACGCCCCCCTCATCCGGCCTTCGGCCACCTTCTCCCACGAGGGGAGAAGGGGGGAGATTCGTGGCGGGAACCCGCTTCGCGTCCAGGGCGGAAAAAGTGTCGGGTCGTCAGCCCGGCGGGAGAGGGGACGCGTGTTCCACGCTTGGCCGGTTGGGCGTGGGTTGGAAAACCACTTCGAACTCGACGAATGAAGCCAAGCCGCCTAACCCGCAAACTATTCATGCACAACAATTTAACGCGAACCCCAGGAATGCGGCGGCGCGCGAACGAAGCCAACGCGCGAGCCCCGCGCGGCGGCGTCGCCGGGCGGGGCTCGGGAGGCATCGGGAGTCGGGTCCGGCCGGGCTCAGGGGGTCAGGCCGGTCCCGCCGGAGGCGGGGAGGGGCGGGGCGTCGACCCGGCCGTTGAGGGTCGGGACCTCGGTCTGCGGCGGGGCGCCGTCCATCGAGGTGTACGGCTCGACGGGCGTGGTCGAGGAATCGAGCGGCATCCCGCCGGCCGGATGGTCGCCCCCGTCGCCGATGAACGGGATGAAGCGCTGGCCGCGGTTGACGTAGGGGTTGTAGTACGTCCCCGGGAACATCTGGACCGGCGGGATCGCCAGGTAGCGCGGGAAGTAATAGTCGGGCGTGCGGTCGGCGCCCAGCGGCAGGTAATGGCCGGGCGAGTACCAGCCGGCGTTGACGGGGTCGCCGTTGGGGAAGCCCCAGCCGTCCCCCGGGCCGGGGGGCAGGACCCAGCCGCCGGAGCGATGCTTGTCGTGGCCGCGGTGATGTCCCGCCGCCGCGTGGTGATGATGCCCGTGCTGATGGGCGTGGCCCGCGTGCGCGTGGCCCTGCCCCACGCCGCCGACGGCCAGCGCCAGCCCCAACGTCATGATCGCGGCGGTCATCCTCGAACCTCCTTGTCGAATCCCTTCGGCGCGCGAGCCCCCGACCCCGGTCGGGCGTCTGTGGGGAACCTACCGCGCGGAAGGGAATCGGGACGGGATTCCCGCCCCGATTCCCTTCCCGGCGCCCGCCCCGGACGCTACGATCGACTCCTCCCCCACGACCGAAAGAGGCCGCGCCTCGGAAGATCCGCCATGATCCTGCTGATCGACAATTACGACTCCTTCACCTACAACCTCGTCCAGCGCCTCGGTGAGATCGACCCGGGGGTCGACCTGGAGGTCGTCCGCAACGACCGGATCACCGTGGAGGAGATCGAGGCCAAGGCCCCGTCGCGGATCATCATCTCGCCGGGCCCCTGCACCCCCCGCGAGGCCGGCGTCTCCACCGAGGTCATCCGCGCCTTCGGCCCCCGCGTCCCCCTGCTGGGCGTCTGCCTGGGCCACCAGTGCATGGGCCACGCCCTGGGCGCGAACGTCGTCCGGGCCGATCGCGTCATGCACGGTAAGACCTCGATGATCCACCACGACGGCAAGGGCCTGTACCAGGGCCTCTCCAACCCCTTCCAAGCCACCCGATACCACAGCCTCGTCATCCAGCCCGGCACGCTCCCGGAGGAGCTGGAGGTGGTGGCCCGGACCGAGGAAGGCGAGATCATGGGCGTCCGCCACAAGACGCACCCCATGGAAGGCGTGCAGTACCACCCCGAGAGCTTCCTGACCCTGGAAGGGATCAAGCTCCTCAAGAACTTCCTGGAATGGAAGGCCTGAGCCGGTGGGCGACCCCATGCCGACCGTCGCCGAGGCCCTCGCCCGGGTGCTGGAACACGTCCGCCCGCTGCCGGTCGCGGGACGCCCGCTGGAAACGTGCCTCGGCCGCCGGCTCGCCGGGGACGTCCACGCCGACGCCGACCAGCCCCCGTTCGACAAGGCCCTGATGGACGGTTACGCCGTCCGCTCGGCCGACCTCGCCCAGCTCCCGCGCCGGCTGACCGTCGGCGAGACCCTGCCCGCCGGCGCGGTCCCCTCGCGACCGATCGCCCCCGGCGAGGCCGCCGCCATCATGACCGGCGCCCCCCTGCCCCCGGACGCCGACGGCGTCGTCATGGTCGAGAAGACCGAGCCCGACGGCGACGACGGCGTGGTGATCCTCCCCCAGCCGATCGCCCCCGGCATGAACCGCATGACCCGCGGCGAGATTTACCGCCAGGGCGACCGATTGCTGGCCGCCGGCGCCCCCCTCGCCCCCGTCCGCCTGGGCCTGCTCGCGGCCGTCGGCGCGGCGACGGTCCGCGTTTACGACGCCCCCCGCGTGGCGATCGTCCCGACCGGCGACGAGCTGGTCGCCTTCCGCGACACACCCGGCCCCGGCCAGATCCGCGAGTCCAACGCGACCATGCTGACGGCCCTCGCGACCGCCGCCGGCGCCGACGCCTGGACCTCCCCCATCCTCCGCGACGAGCCGGGAGCCCTCCGCGACGGCCTCCGCGAAGCACTCGACCGCGACGTCGTCCTCGCCATCGGCGGCGTCTCGGCCGGCCGGCGCGACCTGGTGCCGGAGACCTTCCGCGCGCTGGGCGTCCGCGAGGTCTTCCACAAGATCCGCATCCGGCCGGGCAAGCCCCTGTGGTTCGGCGTCGGCCCCGATCGCGACGACGGCCGCCCCCCCGCCCTGGTCTTCGGGCTGCCGGGGAACCCGCTCAGCGGCCTGGTCAACTTCCTCAATTTCGTCGCCCCGGCCCTCGTCGCGATGCAAGGCGGCCCCGCGACCGGCCCGAAGCTCCTCCCCGCGCGGGCGGCGAAGCCGCTGGCCCGCCGCGCCGACCTCGACGTCTTCCTCCCCGCGCGGATCGTCGAGCCGGCCGAGGCGTCGCGGCCGATCGCCGTCGAGCCCCTGCCGAGTCGCGGCTCCGCCGACATGGCCGCCGTCGCCCACGCCGACGGCTTCCTGACCGTCCCCGCCGGCGACGGGACGATCGAGCCAGGTGAAATTGTCGATTTCCTGCCGCTGGAGTAAGTTACGCGGCCGGCGCTCGAAATACCCTACCGACCTTCCCATTAGGCTCGCGCGTCCGGTCCCCTCTCCCCCCGGGAGAGGGTAGCCGCGCCAGCGGCGGGTGAGGGTCGTCGGGTTTCGGAGGCGCCGCCGGTTTCACGGAGGGGATGACCCCCCGCGATCTCCGCGCGGCGACGACCCTCACCCGGCCCTCCGGGCCACCCTCTCCCGGCGGGAGAGGGGATGCCGCTCCGCACTCGGCACCAGTTCTCAGACCCCCCGGCCCCCGGAAGGACGCCCACTGATGGAACGCGAGACCGCACCCGCCCCGGGCCCCGACGAGGAGCGCCGGCTGAGCCTGAGCGAGCGGGCCTCGCGCCAGCCGGTCGCCGCCTGCGTCGTCTCCGGGCTCGCCCTGTGGGCGGCGTTCCCGCCGATGGAGTGGTCCTGGCTCGCCTGGATCGCGCTGACGCCGCTGTTCCGGCTGGCGGTGGAGCCCGTCGGCGGGTGTCGGCTCTACCTGGCGGCGTGGGCCGGCGGGGTCGCGTTCTGGTTCCCCAGCCTCCAGTGGGTCCGCCTCACCGACCCCACCGCCTGGTCGGCCTGGGTCGCGATGGCCGGCATCTTCTCGCTCTGGTGGCCCGGCTTCCTCGCGCTGACGCGGTTCGCGATGTTCCGCCTGGGAATCCCGCTGATGATCGCCGCGCCAATCCTCTGGGTCGGCCTGGAACACGTCCGGGCATTCATCCTCTCCGGCTTCCCCTGGTACTACCTGGGGCATAGCCAGTATCGCGTCCTGCCGCTGATCCAGATCGCCGACTTCGCCGGCGCCCTCGGCGTCTCGTTCCTGATCGCGACCGTCAACGCCTGGATCGTCGACCTCCTCACCCTGCCGGCCCTCTACCGCGCGGCCGCCGGGACCAGGCTACGACCCCGCCAGGCGGTGCGGCTCTGGTACGTCCTGATCCTGATCCTCGGGACGCTGGCCTACGGGGCATTCCGGCTGCGGACCGCCAACTTCACGGAAGGCCCGCGACTCGCCCTGCTCCAGACGAACTTCGAGCAGCGCTACAAGTCCGGCGCCGACCCCGCGGCGATCCTCGCCCGCGTCGAGGCGTTGGCGATCAAGGCGGCGAGCCGCGAGCCCAAACCCGACCTGATCGTCTGGCCCGAGACCTCGTACCCCTACAACACCATCGAGATCGACCCGGCCACCCCCGCCGCCGCCCTCGGCGACCAGTTGGGGCTGATCACCGATGACATCGACGCCGCCGCCTGGCGCGAGCGGGCCGGGCATATCGACGCCTATCTGCGCGCCATGACCGACTCGCTGGGCTCCGCGATGCTCGTGGGGACGCTGCGGTACACGCACACGCCGGAGGGCCTGCGCAAGTACAACGCGGCCGTCCTGACGACGCCCGCGTCGCCCGACTTCCAGATCTACCGCAAGATTCAGCTCGTCCCGTTCGGCGAGTACATCCCGCTCGTCGAGTTGTTCCCCTGGCTGATGGTCTTCACCCCCTACCGCGACGGGTACATCCCCAGCCTGACCTTCGGCTGCGAGGCGAACACCTTGAAGCTGGGCGACCATCGCGTCGCCGTCGCCATCTGCTTCGAGGACACCGTCCCCCACCTGATCCGGCGATTCTTCGCCGAGGCCCCCGACGGCCTTCACCCCGACGTCCTCATCGACGCCTCCAACGACGGCTGGTTCCACGGATCCGCCGAGCTGGACATGCACCTGGCCGTCAGCGTCTTCCGCTCGATCGAGAACCGCGTGCCCCTCGCCCGCGCGGTCAACACCGGCATCTCCGCGGTCGTCGACGGCGACGGCCGGATCCGCGAGGTCCTCCCCCGCCAGACCGAGGGCGTCCTCCACGCCGCCATCCCCCTGGACCCCCGGACCGCCCCCTACACTTCCTGGGGAGACTGGCTCGGCCTCTCCTGCATCGCCGTCTGCGTCGGCATCGTCCCGACCGGCCTGGCCTATCGCAGGCTCCGCCCGGCGCTCATCAAGCCCAACTAAAAAACCCGGGTGAAATCCACCGGCACTCGCGAACAAAAGTGCCGATTTTTACTTTCCGCAGCCTCTGTCCACTCGGCCCCTCCCACCCGGCATAGGCCGCGGCACCGCCACGGGACGGAGGTCGCCCGACACATTCCTTATTAAACTCACAGCGCCCGAACCCAACTCAATCGGCCACGCATCGGCCGAACAAAACGCTCGTCCGAAGTCTCGATATTGCCCGGGCTCAACCGGAAACACGATGTTCCTCCTCGCCCCGGCGTCCCCGCCGTCTTTCGCCTCGCGATCGGGCGACGTCGGGCCGCGCAGCCGGAACATTCGCCGGTTCCTCCCCGCATCTCCATCTTGCGTCGCTTGCCTTCCCCCCGGTCGTGGGTTAGATTTTGGGCGAGTTGCGCCGGCGGACGCGGGACTGGTTCTCGTGGGGGATCCTCATGTTGCGACATGAGCGACCCTTGTCGTCGCGGGCGACGCGGCGTTACATTCGAATAGAGGGGAGAGTCCTCGCGGCCGGGGGTCGCGGGGGGTCCCGCCACATCTCCAGGGATTACTACGGTCCAAGCCCGATCCCGTCTCGGACGCACGGCGGATACGTCGCGCGGGTGGTTGGCCGGCCGTCTTACTTTGAATGGTAGGATGGGATCATGACTACCGTCGGAAAGATTCTCGTCCTCTTCATCATGGCCTTCTCGCTCATCCTGAGCGCCGTGTCGACGGTGGTCTTCACGACCTCGAAGAACTGGAAGACCGCGACGGAGGTCGAGAAGAAGAAGGTCAACGACCTGACCACCAAGCTCCGGGACGCGGAGGCGCAGACCGCCGCCGCCGCCAAGGATCTGGAGACCCAGAAGGCCAACTACGAGGCCCAGGCGAAGCAGCTCGCCGACAAGGTCGCGGCCGTCGAGCAGCAGAACCAGGTCGCGCAGCAGCAGATCACCACGGCCGCCGGCCAGGTCGCCACGGCCCAGCAGAACGCCAAGACGTCGCTCGACGAGGCGGAGGCCAACCGCAAGGAGGCCCTGCTGCTCCGCGAGCAGAAGTCGGCCGTCGAGCAGCAGGCGAACGAGTTCAAGCTCCACGTGGCCGAGCTGAACGACAAGATCCGCGAGATGGAGCGGGCCCTGGACTCGGCCACCAAGAACAACACCGACCTCAAGGATCGCGTCGCCAGGTTCTCGGCGCTGCTGCGCTCGCAGGGCCTGTCCGACGACATCAGCCAGATCACCGCCACCGAGAGCGCCCCGCCGGTCGTCGGCGAGGCCAAGCGGGTCGACGCCAACAACCGACGGTTCGAGATCACCATCGGCTCGAACGACGGCCTCGTCGTCGGCCATGAGCTGTACATCATGCGGACCTCGCCCCGCGCCGAGTACCTCGGCAAGGCCAGGGTCGTCTCCGTCGAGCCCAACCAGGCCGTCGTTCAAGTGATCGGCAACACCTACCAAGGCAAGAAGATACAGGAGGGCGACATTGTCTCGTCTACGATCCGGCCGCGGCTCTAATCCCTCCGGCGCGTCGCGGGCCGCCGCCGCCCCCCGGGGCCGCGGCGTCCTCGTCCCCGCCGCCAAGAGCGACATCTACGTCGCCCTCCTCGGAATCTCCCTGGCCGTCCTCGTCATCTCGTGCATCCTGATGGCGATACTGCTGATGCAGTACGAGTGGAAGGTCTCCGTCTCGTCCGCCACGCCGACCCCGTCGGCACTCGCGACGGCCCCCGTCCAGCTCGCCTCCGCCGCGACCGCCCCCATCCCGGCTCGCTGCTGAAACCCCGCCAATCCCGGACGCCCGCCCTCCCCACGCCCCCGGCGCGGGAGGGCGGGCTTTTTTTTCGCCCCGAGCATTGACTGAACGCCCGAACACGATAAAATGATTCGTACGGGAAGTGACGATGGGGCGGGCCAGGAGGGCCGCCGGGATCGCCCGAATGGGAGGAGCGGGGCGGCGTCGTCGCGGTCGCGCAGTCAGGAGCTTACGGGAGCACACACATGTCTCAACACATCACGATCTTCGCCGCGCTCGCCGCTCCGTTCCAGGCCGACGAGGTGCGGACCCGGAACCAGTCCGGCCGCGAGCTGCAATACGTCACGGCTCGCACGGTCATGAACCGGCTCGACGAGGTGCTCGGCCCCGAGAACTGGTGGGACGAGTACACGCCGATGGCCAACGCGGTGATCTGCAAGCTGACGGTCCGGCTGCCGGACGGCTCGACCGTGACCAAGAGCGACGCCGGCGGCTTCACCACCACGGCCGACTCCAGCGACTACGAGAAGACCGGCTTCTCGGACGCCTTCAAGCGCGCCGCCGTCAAGTTCGGCGTGGCCCGCTACCTCTACGGCGACGGGGTCCCCAACTCCATCCGCGAGGCCCTGACCCGCGAGCGCCGCGAGCGACGCGAGCAACAGGCCCTCGCCGCCGCGGCGGTCGCCGAGGCCGGCGTCGAGGCCGAGACGCCCCATCCGCAAATCCAGGCCCAGGCCCAGCCGCGGCCCTCGCGCCCGGCCGCCGAGTCGAACGGCGCCCCCGGCGCGGTGCCGAAGTCGGGCAAGGCCCTCTTCGCCTGGATCAAGGAGCGCGACGAGAAGCTGGGCGTCGACCTCCTGAAGACCCTGACCGACTGGGGCAAGGAGAACCACTTCCCCCCCCGGATGGTCCAGTGGACCGGCGAGCAGGTCGACCAGGGCCACACCGAGGCCCTCCGCCTCCTGACCGTCCGCCAGTCCGAAGGCGCCGCCCTCGCCGGCTCCGGCGCCGGCGGTCGCTGAGACCCGTCCTGTTCCATGCTCATCGAGCGTGGAACGCGCGCCCTGCCGGTGGGCTGACGACCCGACGCTTTGCCGGCATGGGCGCGAAGCGGGGCACCGCCGCGAACCTCCCCCTTCTCCCCTCGTGGGAGAAGGGGGAGGTTCGCG